>CAZZPR010000067.1:0-16431 GCA_964655655.1 uncultured Desulfobacteraceae bacterium
AACATGAACTACTTACAACGCATTTGCAGATTTAAGTTACTTGAAAGGGTAAATTCTTGCACCTTATACCTTCAGGATGTTCACTTGAGGAAAAGCGGGTAGACTCTTTTATTAATTAAACGCTGCAGAAAAATATTGACGTGGTTACATTTACATTGGCAGTGGAGATGTTGGAATTGCATTGAAATGAGCTTTGGGTTTGACACTAAATTCTTAAAAGAGGAATATAATATGATAATATTAGAAATGGAGACAAAAAATGATAAAAAAGCTGAGGGGTTTTGTTCTGGCCGTTGCCCTTTTTTCTGTCATGGGCTGCTCGGGCGACAACGGGACCACCGGGTGGTCCTGGGTAAAGCGTATCTTTGCGCCGCCTGCCCCAATTAACTGGCAATGTATAGCCGCTTCTGCCAACGGCAGCAAGCTCTATGCCGGGGGCTTTGAAAGTTATATCTATACTTCCCGAAACGCCGGAAAAACATGGACAGCCCGATTGCCCGGTGGTATATGGCGAAGCCTTTCAACCTCGGAGGACGGGAAAAAGGTTATTGGTGCAATCTTTTACGGTGGCCTCTATCATTCAAAAGATTCCGGAGTCACCTGGAACCCGGTATCGATCGAAGGAAGTAACCTATATTGGACATGTACTGCATCTTCCTCAGACGGGTCCGGACTTATTGTGGGCCAGTATCGTGGATATCTGTATACTTCCGATGACGCGGGCGCTACCTGGACTCAAAGAGACCCCACCAATGGAGAGCCGTTAGAGGATGTAATATGGGGGTTTGTCACCTCCTCCGAGGATGGGATGAAACTTTCTGCCGGGCTTGTACGGGGCAAGGTCTATACCTCGATTGACGGAGGGGTGACCTGGACGGAAAGGGATCCTGCTTCAGGAAACAGGGAGTGGCGGGCAGGGGCTGCTTCAGCAGATGGCACCCTATTGGTAGCCGCGGCCGATGAAGACTATATCTATACGTCAACAGACGGGGGCGAAACCTGGACAATGAGGGATCCGGCCGGTCGTCCGGTCGAATGGACCGGGGTAGCCATTTCCGCAGATGGCACCATTATTGTTGCTTCCGCACTTGGAGAAGGCATTTTTTTCTCAACCGATTCGGGAGAAAACTGGGCCGATATAGCACCGGCAGTGGGATCGGATTTATGGAATTCCGTGACCTGTACATCGGATGGATCCATGATCATCGCAGGAATTGACAGGGGAAGCCTGTATATATCAAAGGACTCGGGCCAATCCTGGACCGAAAAAGATACCGGATCTTTCTGGACTGCTGTAACCGCCTCGGATTCCGGCACAAAGATCGCCGTGTGCGCCCTGGGAAGCCCTATTTATACCTCTGAAGACGGTGGAGCAAGCTGGATCCCGCAGGAGGCCTCAGGAGAAAGAGAATGGATGTGTCTGGATTCCTCCTCCGATGGTTCGTTTATCATTGCGGGTGTCTGGGGAGGATATCTGTATACTTCCGATGACAGCGGCTCTACCTGGACGGAAAGGAATTCACTGGGCCCGAACCTCTGGGGGTGCGTCTCTTCATCAGCCGACGGCATGAAACTGATTGCAGGCGTAGGTGATCTCGGTAACCTGTACACTTCCGGTGACAGGGGCGAAACATGGTCAGAGGTCCCGCTGGGCTCTTTGGCCTCCTGGGCGGACATAGAATGCTCAACAGATGGAGACCGGGTTGTGGCCGCCGCCTATAAATATGCCGTCTTTACCAGCGATGACGCGGGCGCTACCTGGACGGAAAGAAATCCAGCCGGAGGTGTGAAGGAATGGACCAATGTGGCATCTTCCGCTGACGGCACCAAACTGGCGGTTTGTGCATCGGGCGACTATATCTACACCTCGGACGACGGGGGGGAGTCCTGGGCCTTGAGAGACCCTGCGGGAGGGCCTGAGGAATGGTACGCCATCACCTCTTCTTCGGACGGAACAAGACTTGCGGCTGTAAATACATCCGGATATGTATACGAATCGGACGATGCCGGTGTGTCCTGGACCCGTATAGAGCCGGTAGGCACAAAAAAGTTATGGAGGGACATTACCTCTTCAAAAAACGGGAAAAAGCTTGTCGCCGCTGTTTACTGCGGCCACGTCTATACAGGAAAATATATTCAGTAGATGACCCTCACCTTTGGGGTCCAAGATCCTCTTGGGGCATCACCTGGAAAATAGGTCCCGGATTCTTCAGGCAACCATCAGAACTCAAGGCCTCGTTAATTTTGGAGAGGCTTATCTCCCGGGTTTGTTTTTTTGCTTTTGGTAATTTGTCGGACCGTTTGGCCATTCCGACTTATCATACCAATCTTTAGGATAACCGACTTCCTGGACCATATTTCCCGGGGCGCTAATATAGCCATCGTCATAACGGGCCACAAGAATCCAGGCAAATTCCCACCAGTCTTTTACTACCTGGTTGGCCAGCGTTTTACAGTATGTGGTGAGCAGCTTCCTCGCCTTTTCAGGGTCTTGTTTATAAAGAGCAAGAGCCTGCTCATCTATCTTATTGATACCTTCGATTGCTGCGCCTTCAATTTCATTCTGTTTCTGCTTAATATCCTTGATTATGTAGCTATACTTCAGACCCGCCCAGTTGGCCACAAAATTGAAGGCCCACCATGCGCTATCCCGGCTGAAGGTCGAAGTGTCACATGTGTAATATGGCGCGGCGATGCTTGTGACCCCGGCATAAAAAGGAACATAACAAGTGCTCATAGGTTCATCCGGGCCGAACCAGACAAGCCCCCCGATTGGATCCGGCAGCCAGCCGCGTGCCTGGCATACATAGCTGAACCCGCATCGATATATGGAAATCGGACGTTCCCATGCGCCTCTCAATTTGGCGTTCGGATCACCTGTATCACCCCCCGCGTCCATTGGGCCAGGGTATCGGTAGGGACACCCGAAAGGTCCTGCGGTTATTCCCCTGGACTGGTCAAACTCAGTTCCCTGATAGTAATCGCGATAAAGACTCATAACGTCACGGACCCTGAGTTTCTTATCCGGTTTAATTGAGAACGGATATTTTTTTGTGTAGCCGTCCTTTACCCATGGGGATTTTTTCTGTGAAGGCGCAATCCGCGCCTGCAAACGCCAGACCCGGCGAAGTGAGTAGTAAGGATGGCTGTATTCTCCCGAGCTTACGGTCTGCAACCAGTCCAGTTTGCCGTCTTCCGGTCTCCACCATCCGTGTTTTTCGGCAATGGCATGAAGATTGCCGGAATAGAGCATATTGGGGTCATCAGGGTCGACTTCCCGAATACGCAGCTCATTTGCAGCCACAAACACCTCGCCGTCGGGCACCTTTTTTGCCACCCAAAGCCCGCCTGTACCTTCTGGACTGGGTGCCATTTCTATGATCCAGCCTTCTTCCGTATCCCCGATGGGCAGTGTTTCACCCGTGCCATAGTAGCCGTAGGTTTCAATAAGATGGCCGATCAATTCAACGGCTTCTCGTGCCTTTGTGCAGCGTTCCGCAGCTATGCGGCTCAGTTCGGCGCTGTAGAAAATAAGTTTTCCGGGCACCGGTTCAGGTTGGATTTTGGTTCCATCGGTGCACTCGCCGAACATAAGCTGATGTTCGTTCATAATGGCATAGCTACCGTCGAAATATGCATAGGTGTGTGCTGCTTGCGGAATAGCACCTATAGCTATACTCTGGGGCTGATTGGGATCTATATAAGCCGGGCCCCGGTCAGTACCCACATAGCGCCGCAACACATACCCGTGATACTCCGGCCTGTCGCCCAGGGAAACCGCATCGTAATATACAGGCCGCAATGATCCGGGTTCATGATCTGCAGCCGGTACGTAGACCAGGCGCTGATCAAACAATTCGCTGTCGTCCGAATGCGCGACAATTACCGAGCCGTCTTCTGATGCCCCCTTTGTAACAAGCATGGTCGTACATGCAAGTGCAGGCACAAAATTCATCAGGTTTAGAATAAGCCCAGTAATGATCATTTTTCTCATAATACAACACCTCCTTTTATTGATTAACAGATCTACAACTTTACCTTCACTGCAAGGTAAACCAACGAGCATGCGGGGCATGCCGCCAAACAGGCTTAATACTGAAAACAATGCAACCGGCACACCCTTATATTCTAAAATATTATTCGATTAACCGATAGTCATTTTTGGTTGAAATTATATCATCCATGCTTTTAAACCCAGATTGTGCAGTAGAAAAGGCAGCGAGGGTTGAAAAATCCAAGCGAAACGCGAATTTGGAGTCCCGACAAGTCGGGACAACAAGGTTTTTCAGACCGCAGTAGTTGGCTGCTGCACAATCCGGGTTAAAATGCTTCAGAAAAAACTTTGACGCGGTTACATTCACAACGGAGATGTTGAAAATGCATTGGAATGATCTTTAGATTTGAAACAAGATTCTTATAAAAGAAATATAATATGACACTTTCGTCCAAAATCGGTTTTTTCTTTGGACAGCATTCTAAAATCAAGACAACCTGAATTCCCGGCAATGATGGGCATTATGTAAAATCAGGTACTTATCTGTCCAAATTAGCGGATTTCATTCTGTTTTGGACAGTAGTGATAATATGATAAAAATCAGAAAGAAAGGAGAAAGATGATAAAAAAGCTGAGGGGTTTTGTTCTGGCCGTTGCCCTTTTTTCTGTCATGGGCTGCTCGGGCGACAACGGGACCACCGGGTGGTACTGGATAAAGCGTATCTTGGCGCCGCCTGCCCCACTTAACTGGCAATGTATAGCCGCTTCCGCCAACGGCAGCAAGCTCTATGCCAAGGCCTTTGAAAGTTATACCTGTACTTCAAAAGACGGGGGAGAAACCTTGACAGAAGCCCCTTTGCCATTCTTCGTACAATCTGCTAATGGTGAATTTACAAAAAAATTGACAGTACCTGTTTGAAAAAAGATAATAAAATGGAATTAATTAAACCCAGATTGTGCAGTAGACATCGTAGCGAGGGTTGAAAAACCCAAGCGAAACGCGAATTTGGAGCAATTTTGAACCGCAGGCATATTCATGAATATGTTGAGGATCAAAATTGCGAAAAGAGCGTCGCAGCAAGGTTTTTCAGGCCGCAGTAGTTGGCTGCTGCACAATCCGGGTTAAACGATTAAAGGGTCAAAGTTATGGACAGAAATAGAATCCAAAAGGCTTATGATATTGGTTTTAAGTTTGAGCAGGATTATGGTGGCTGTGCTCAGTGTGTCATTGGTGCGCTATATGAGCTTTATCCGGATCTGAAAAACGAGGACATTTTTAAATCGGCAACCGGTCTGGGAGGAGGATTTGGTTTGACTGCAAATGGGGGCTGCGGAGCGCTTGCAGGTGCAATTATGGTCCTTAGCCAACTGACAGGTCGCAGCATAAAAAATATAAAAGACCCGGATAAAAAACGATTTGTCTCCTACAGGCTCGGAGAAAGGCTGGTTAATAAATTCCTTGATGAGTATGGGACTGTTACCTGTGGTAAAATCCAAAAAAAACTAATGGGCCGTTCCTTTTATATGTATGATGAATGGGAAGAATTTCTGGCCGCAGGCGGACATTCAACCGCCTGTACCACAGTAGTGGGGAATTCAACCCAATGGGCCGCTGAACTTATTGAGGAAATTAAGGAAAAATAATTAATCTCAAGTTTTGACGGTCTCTTAAAAAATCTACTTCGGCTTCGCAAAAAGATTCAAATTCCAGGCGCGCAAACCCCGAAGGATAAGGTGTACTGATGGTACCCTGCAGCAGTCAGGCGAAGGATTCAGCGCAATGCAAAAGTTGGATTTTTAAGAAGCCGCCGGTTTCCGAAAAAGATAATTAATGTCCAGGATAATTTCTATACATTCATTTCGGGGCGGTACGGGAAAATCCAATACCACCGCAAATATAGCGGCCTTATTGGCGGAAAAAGGAATGAGGGTCGGTGTGGTTGACACGGATATACAGTCGCCGGGTATCCATATACTCTTCGGCCTGAATGCCGACAAGATGCAGTATTCGCTCAACGATTTTTTGTGGGGCAAGTGCGATATATACAAGGCGGCCTATGATGTAACCCCCGGCTTTGAAAAGGAGATCCCGGGAAAGGCATTCCTTATACCATCCAGCATTAAGGCCGGGGATATCGCCAGGGTTTTGCAGTACGGTTATGATGTTAATCTCTTGAGGGAAGGCATCAATAAACTGGTTGCTGATTTAGAGCTGGATGTCCTGATGGTGGATACCCATCCGGGCCTGAATGAAGAAACCCTCCTTTGCATAGCCATATCCGATATCCTGGTGGTCATATTGAGGCCGGATCAACAGGATTATCAGGGGACCGGTGTAACCCTTGAAGTATCACGCCATCTGGATGTGCCCCATATGTACCTCGTGGTAAACAAGGTTCCCGAATCCCTGAGTGCAGATGCATTGAGAAAAAAGGTTGCCGAGACCTATAACTGCGAGGTGGCCGGAATTATTCCTCACTCTGAACATATGATGATGCTTGCCAGCGAAAAAATCTTCGTGTTGCAGTATCCGGACAACCCGGTTACCATTGCATGCGAAGAGATAACAAAAAAATTGATTAAAATTTAGATTAATAAAAAATCATCATTATCCATTAGTGCTTTCAAAGATCCAACGCTGTAAAAAAATTGATATTCCAGGCATCCATGAAAGAAAACCTCAAACACGGCTTCTTCCTTAGCTTTGTCAAACGGGTTTGTATCTTCGCCCTTATATACAGCCTGCTTAACCTGTTATTCAGCAGTCTTATCATGCCTGCGGCCACTTTTATAGCTTTGAGGCCCCAGGTAGCCCTTCCCATGTTCGCGGGAATAGCCTATGGCCCGTGGGCCGGGTTCCTGACCGGATTTGCCGGCAACCTGTTCGGGGACGTATTAATGGGCTACGGCCCAGTAAAGTTCTGGAACTGGCACATTGCCAACGGGCTGATGGGTCTCATTCCGGGACTTATCCGCTATTTGCGTATCGAGAAGGTAAGGTCAATCCGGGATTTCGGCATCGTGGAGTTATCCGTGGTGCTGGCCAGCGGAATAGGTGTAGGGTTTGCAGTAGTTTCGGATTTGCTGGTGGTCCATGAGATAAGTTTTCCTGCATCATTAAATTCATGGATACTGCCTGCGTTTCTCACGGATTCGGTTAACGGGTTTATCCTTGTTCCGGTGCTGCTTTTGGCCTTTAAAAGGCTGATTATTACAGTGGAGACACGGACAATAATGATGGTGACGATATTGCTGGTTTTGACAGCCCTGGGCACGGCCGTTGCCATCACATGGTCTGTTTGGGATGACCTTTCTTCCGGGCAATCCATGATCCGGGCCTTTTATTTTGCAGGGATTGTCTCCCTTTTTGCCCTTGTGCTTGGTCTGCTGATTTCCATAGTCCTTTCAAAACGGGTTACGGACCCGGTGTTAAAACTGACCCGGGCGGTGGGCTCCGTGGAAAAAGGGGAATACGATCTAAAGGTACTGGAGGGTTTATCAGGCAGACAGGATGAATTCGGCTTTCTTTCCAGGGTTATTCAAAAAATGGCGGATGAGGTGCGAGGCCGGGAACAGAGACTTCAGAAACAAGTTGAGGTGCTTCGGATCGAAATAGACAAGGCCAGTCAGGACAAACAGGTTGCAGAAATTGTGGAAACAGACTATTTCAAGGAACTCCGCAAGAAGGTGAAAAAATTCAGAAAATCGTGAGTATGCTATTCTATAAATACATGGATTAAAAGGAGACATTACATGAAAAAAGGCGGTTTACACCCTGCCATGAGGGCTGTTCTTTTTGACGGTGAATTGAAATATATTGAGGATTACCCAAGACCGGAGCCAAAACCGGGGTGGGCCTTGATAGGCGTAAAGTACGCTGGAATATGCAAGACGGATATGGAAATAATAAAGGGCTACGCGGGCTTCCACGGAGTTCTGGGCCATGAGTTCATCGGCATTGTAGAGGATTGTGATGAAACCGATTGGATCGGCAGGCGCGTGACAGGCGAGATAAGCCTGGCCTGCGGAAAATGCGATTGGTGTGCGAAGGGACTGGGGCGTCATTGCCCCAACAGAACTGTTCTGGGCATTCAGGGCCAGGACGGCTGCATGGCGGATTATTGCGTGCTGCCGGTTTCCAATCTCCTGGAGATGCCGGAATCCGTGCCGGATAACAGGGCGGTTCTGATTGAACCCTTGTCGGCGGCTTGCGAAATACTTGAGCAGATTCCCTTTGAGGGCTCTGAAAGGGTGGTAGTTCTCGGGGACGGAAGGCTGGGCACTCTTTGCGCCTGGGCCATTTCAACAAAGGTACGCGACATAACCATGATCGGGCATCATAAGGACAAGCTGGATATGGCGGCCTGGGGGCCTCTGAATACTGTCCTTAATATATCAGAGGTGGAGCCCGGGGCTGACGTGGTAGTTGATTCCACGGGTTCCGTTTCCGGCATAAAGGATGCCATGTCCCTGTGCAGGCCCCGCGGGACAATCGTGCTAAAATCCACGGTTGCCTCCAGGGGGGACCTTAACCTGGCACCTGTGGTGGTTAATGAAATAAGTGTGGTTGGGTCCCGTTGCGGAAGGTTTGTCGACGGTTTGGACATGATTCAATCATATCCGGACATGCCCCTGGAGCGGCTTATCACAGCAAAATATCCGGTAGAAGATGCCCTGGCTGCCTTTGATCGGGCAACACAGCGTGACGCAATGAAAGTCCTGCTGGCAATGTAATGCCATATATTGTAACGAGTGGGTTTCATATTATGAAGCGAGAAATTAGTGATGTATTGCAGGGATTGATCAGGGAGAAATCAGGCGCCGGAGAAGGCAAAAAGGCCCCGGGAGAAGAAGGACGTTTCCTTACCTCTCTGGGGGTGCCCCTGGTGAAGCAGGAAGAGGGCGAGTATCTGATTGATATGACCGGTGTCCGGATTTTCGAGGGACTTTATTTCTTTGTCCGGCTTTTGATTAACGACGTGACAGAGCAATCCGGCCTCGGAGTGGCTGATATTATGATCCGCAGGAAGGTAGATCCGCAATTGACCCCCGAGATAGCGGCCCTGGGCCTGGAATGGGTTATGGTCTATGCCAGAATAAACAAGGAACAAGACCTGGATTGGTACAATGACAGGTTTGAAAGTCACATGCAAACCGTGTTCAGCGCCATTCAAACCGCGCAATGGGGCGGTAAACTTTTTCCGGAGTATTTCGGGATTGCGGAAAATGAAGGGGGTCATGTGCCCCCGGCCCTGCTTTTCCCGTTTCATCTCTATTCTGCAGAGGGCAAAGAGGACAATTATTATTTCCTCACTGAATACAGCAGGGAGGGACGTTTTTTGAGGATTACGGTCGAGGATGCCTCAACCTCCCGCCTGCAGCTGAAGCATATACCCCACAGGGTTGTGGACAACCTTGACAGGAAGAGCTATCTTCCTGATATCCGCCGCATTTCAGAACAGGTTAGTCAGGGTATTCTCAGGGAATGCCAGGATCATAAAGCGGAATACAAAGAAACAGAGGCCAGGCAGACCGAACTCTTTCATCACTTTAGGCGCGGGGGTCTTTCGGAACTGAGCGGAATCATTTTCAGGTGGCCGGACCGCGATGGGGAGGATTTCCTGATGGGTCGCCAGGGTGGCCCTTTCCCGGTTGTCAGCAAGGTACTGTTGCTTCTCGAAGACCCGGACGTGCTGCAGGCCCTGGAAAAAGGGCATTCTGTTGAGATGAAATCAGGCATACGCCGGGTTTTTCTGGATGTATCCAGGGGAGGGACCTCCCTTAATATAAGCCTGACCGAGTCAAGAGTGCGCCTGGATTTGCAATATTACCTGGAACGGATGCCTGCGCTAAAACACGTCAGCGAACAAAGAAAAGGTTCTTTAAAAGGGGTCCGGCTTTTCCTCGTGCACCATATAACCTCGGAGGTGCTGGGGCTGATAAGTGCGTTTCAAGAAGCAGGATGTAGCTCCATAAAGGCTTTCTTCGTGAAATACGCAGGGGTGGTACCGGATGAATACCTTGAGACCTCGCTCTCGCTTCCACCTGAAAAATTTCGTTTTTACGGACTGGAAAAATTGGAATCATGCAATTCCATAAAGGGAAACTACTGCCTGTCAAGACAGTACTCTTCCACCAAGGGAATGGAACATATCGATAAGGCCCTGCAAAAGGGGCAATTTGATTTCCTGGATGCCATGCGCCTGGCCTCAGGGCACGAGTTTTTCAAAGAAGCCATTTTATGCAGGAAAGAGAAAAAGCAATTGCTTCTGGTGGAAGACGGGGGTTACCTGGCCCCGGTTATAAACCGGTTTTGCCTTTTGAATAAAACACTCGGAGAAGCACTGAACCACTTCCAGGTTATGGAATCGGGCGGCAGTTCCCTTCCAAACGGGGAAATGGACATGCCTCTTTCGGATTGGCTGGCGGAGCGCTTTTCCGGGAGCATTGAGCATACCAGGAACGGATTTGACTACAACCAGGAGGTTATGGACGAATTCGGGAAACTCCGGTTTCCGGTCTGCAGCATTGCCGTGTCTGAACTGAAGAGAGGCCCCGAGGCAAGGGAATGTTCCGCATCCATCGTAAACGCAATAGAAAACATCCTGCAAAGGCTGGGTCTTATTTTGTCCAGGCGCAGAGTGCTTGTTTTGGGCAGCAGCGGGGCCATCGCAGGATATACGGTAGCCGATATCTGCAACCGGATAGGAGGGGAAAATATCTGCGGAGTGGACATTGCAGCATCCGCCGAGAATACCAAGGGCTGTTTGGAGGTCAAAACCCTGGAGGAGATGCCCGGGGAGTTTCTGCATGACACAGACCTGATTATAGGTATAATCGGCAAATCCATTGTAAAGGAGGAGCACCTGACAGACATGATTCTGAATTCCCAAAGGGATTCAATCTTTTTTGCCAGCGGCTCCACCAAGACCGTGGAATTCAGGGATCTGGAAGATTGGCTGAACAGGCTGGCTACCAGGGAAAAACCGGAGATAGGGGGCAAGCCGGTGAAATTAACATTTTCCCCTGTTCGCGACCTCCAGACAGGCGTGCTTCAGGCCAGCAAGGTAACCATATCCTTTACAGAAGGAAACCTGCCGGATAAACACCTTTACCTGCTCGGAGGATTGACGCCCATAAATTTCCTTTATTACGGTATTCCCGCGGAGATGATAGACGATATCATGTCCCAGTTGATGAGGGTCTCTACAGGAATGGTTATGCAGTGTAACCAAGGAAAGCCATTGCCTTCAAGGCTCCTGGCAGTTGATTATGATATTGATGCGGACGGGTATATAAAGACTGATTCAACGCCATTTAAATGAGTTTTGTTCCCTAAGTATAAAATGCGTTTATGATCATGAATAAAGCTGCAAGCCAATTAGTATAGGCAAACAGGCTTTTAAGATGACTGGACTTTGTTTTTAGCGCAAATTTTCCGCCCAGGATTCCTCCGGCGATCGTAATAACAGCCAGGGGAACCGCCCATGAAGGATTGAAGTCTCCCTGAAAAGCATGTCCTGCAAAACCCATGAAAGCGGTGGCCGCTATTAGCAAGGATGCCGTTCCAACTGCGGTTTGCATGGGAACACCGCAGGCCAGCACCATCAAGGGAACCAGAAACGAGCCGCCGGATGCTCCCACCATGCCTGAGAAAAGGCCTATCAAAACAGTAGCCGGCAACGCAATCCACAAATTGGCATTATACTCTTCACCGTGGGATTTAATAGTTATAATTCCAAAGCCTTTGTGTTTTGTAATATTTCGATCCCCGGAAACAGGAATAAGTATCACTGCTCCTGCTATCAGCAGCATAACGGAGAATATCAGCTTTAAAGAAAAACCACTGAGCAAATACGAAAAATAACCTCCTCCCAGCGCGGAAAAAGCTGTGAGCGTTCCGATTAAAAACGCCAAAGTCCATGAAACGGATCTGCCCCCTTGGAAAATCAGCATTGCAGCTAGGGACCCTGAAAAAAGAATAAACTGGCTGGTTGTGGCTGCCTCGTGCATGGAGATATTAGCTATGGCCAGGATGACAACATAGAAATTACCCCCTCCTTTGCCTACCATGGTCATGGAAACGGCCACAATAAAGACAAGAAGGCTGACTGTAATCAAATTGGTCACCTGATATTAACTCCTAATTCGAGAATATCTCTAGCACGGATTGTGCAGTAGACGACACAGCGAGTATATGGAAACCAAAAAATGAAAGGTTGGGTTAAACAGAGGCATAATAATAAATATGTCGAGTATCAAAATTTTGAAATCCCGGCAAATCGAGACGCCATGGTTTTTAAGACTGCATCCCTTCAGCCATTTTGTTTCACTGGTCTTGACCTTGAATCTCTCACCGCGTCAATAATATCTTTGGTGGATGCCCTTGTTTTGATCCCCGGAACATCAAAAGGCGATTTAGATGATTTCTTGAAGGCTAAGATAAAAGTCTCCCCTCCCCTGCGTTTGATTATCACCTCTTCAGAACGGGCAGTATCAAGAACCCTGGAAAGCTTTTGGCGTGCTTCTGAATAAGTATATACTTTCATTTATTTTACTCCAAAATATTTATACCTAAATTTTGACCGACTATCTTCATATTCCGGTCTAAAGTCAATAATGGACAACGCAGACTTAGAGCGCATTCAATGAAATATGCGTCATATGCATAGATATTAAATTGAGAGGCTATATTTCCAAGGCAGATCGAATGTCGATTTGCCGTAAATCAACAGGTATAGCCTGAACCTTATCCCAGGCTGGTGTCAATTCCTCAGCTTCAATAATTCGCTTCTTCATCATGGCCGTTAAAGCATTGCCGATTTCAAATGGTAAAACTTCCGGTGCAACTAAATCATGCCCAATGGTAAGTTGAATAATCGTTTTTTTTCTCAGGCTCCTCAAGGGCTACAGCGAGGAATGTATTTGTGTCTGCAATTATTTGCATAAGTACAAATGTACTTATAATTTTCAAAATGTCAAGTCCGACTTACGCATTAGCTTAAGTGCCCTTTGGGCTTTGCGGGGATAAACTATTGTGAAGTTGTTTCATTATCCGCTCTCTGTCCCCGGCTGAAAAATCGTTCCCATATATTCGCAAGAAGACCTCTGCCTTTAATCTCGACCTATCGAGTTTTCTTCTTTCCTTAAAAAGCCCGGATATTACGAGCTTTTTAGCGGTATCAAACATTCCGCTTGCCATCTTTAAACGTTCGGAAGGGGCTTTGGACAACAACATTTCATTATTGAACTTTTCAATTTTAGATGGGGTATCATCCATTTCTCTTAGCCCTTCCAACGAACTTAACTCGAATTATTAATAAAGTTCGTTTTTCATAGGATGCCGTTTGTGGCATAAATTAGCTTTTTAAGAGCTGGTTCATCCATTTTTCCTTATATTCTTTTCGCAGAGTTCAGCGAACCCAGCACCAACGAGGGCATACTGTGCACAGTTGCTGTCTCCATACCGTCAATATCCGCGAAATAATTTGCGACGGAATATCGAATCCATGGAAATCAATAGATATACTGAATAGAATCCTTTAGAGATCGGCCATCATCTTATCGAACTGTTCTACCCCTATAGCCTGGCAGGTGTTGAACCCGATGCCCGTTAACTTGCTGAGCGCAACCGATGCCTTCATCGCCTCCTCGGCTCCGGCAAAGTCTGCTATTATTACCAGGTCGTATTCTCCCAGCAGCGCATATATGAATTCCACCCTGCCCCCGAGCTTTTTTAAGAGCTCCGATGCCTTTTCCGTCCTTTTTGCGCTCATATCCTTTAACGCCCCGGATGAATACTTGCCGAACATAAAAAACTTGGCCATCATAAACCTCCCTTGCTTTTGTTTGGTATTGTCTCAAAGAGCGATTAAATATTAACCCGGTCCAGGCTTCATTTTACACCGCTAATATAGGCCTGTTTTTTGTCTGGACAATGGGGAGTACCTTAGAGATCATACATAAATATTATCGTTTGAGACTAATAGTCCATCTGTTCTTGTTTTTCTTTTTCTTTCTTTTCCTTCTCTATTCGTTCTTTCTCAAGTCTTTTCCTTTCCTCCGTTTCTTTTTGGTGAATTTGCTCTACCTGGGTATTAGTAAGCTTTGCACTCGGATCAACTTTTACATAGACATCATTCTCAACATAAGCTTTAAACTCGGTGCCTGGAGGTAGCTCGGCTGCTTCTCCTTTAGCAAGTAAAATTAATGGGCAAATAAGAACGCTCGCTGCAACATTTGCTCCTACATGGCTTTCTTCTTTTTTTTGTAAAACTGATTTCAGATAGACTCTTTGACCATCGATAGCCTTGCAATAATCGAGGTTGAGTCCGATTTTACCCCCTATACTTACGTGTCCAGCTTCCTTAACGTCGGTGACCGTTCCATATGCGGGCGCACCCCTTTTAATTACAATAAAATCGTCTATGATAATATCCCTGGATACCTCAAAATCAATACTTTGCCCAACGATAGCCGTATCCCCTTTGAGATGTTGAATTAGCTTAACTGGTATTACTGTCCTCTCTTCGAGTTTGATCTCATCGGCAAGTAGGCGAGATGAGATCAAAAAAACAGAAAGAATCATTCCAAATACTATAAACTTTTTCACAATTACACCTCCTATAAGTTTAGGGATAAAGAAATATAACAATAACCCCCTATCTAAAGAGATAAGCTGTTACACCATAAAAATTGACAAGACAGATTACTAAAACTCCTACCGTTCCGTTAATAAAACCATAAACCTTTATTTTCTTTTTACTGTCTATTATAGCAATGAACTTATCAACCAATGTAAGAGCAAAATAGGCATAAACAATCGAAGCCCCAATGCCAAATAATGTTCCTGTTATTAATCTTATAAGATTGAAACTTTCGCTTATGCTGTAATACTGCAGAAGCCCATCTGATATTAGTGGCAAGAAAAGGAGACAAACTAGTCCAATGCTCCACTTCTCTTTAGGTTTAGGAATGAAAATCAGCGACATTGAAAAGGAAGCGTAAATAGCAAAGCACCTACTACACAAACCCATTGGCCTCTTCATGATCCACAAACTTCTGGTTGGGTATTGGTGGCAGATATTTGATAGAATGCCATAGAATTGATTCGAAATTGAATAAAAACCATATTCCTCAAATATCGGTGCTAATATAGATATTGCCGCTAAACATCCGAATAGAAGAGATGGTAGGAAAATTAAATAAGGATAGAAGCGATAAGTTTGTTTATCGTGCATTGCCATGCGGAATCCACAAGCTAAAAACGATTAGGATTTCGGATTAAAGATAGGGTAGCAATAAACTCTAAACGCTGATTTCACAGAAATGAGTGTATGCTATGCTGTTACTAATAAAAACACAAGAATAAAATTATTTTTATAATTTTCTCATACTAAACAGCGGTGTGCTAATTTCCCACCCGAAGAGGGGATAATTCACCAAAGAAAACAAAGCCCGTAAGGGAAAGGATGAAACATGGTGTCCTGTCAGAACCAGGTAGGTTAGCTATTCCGAAAAAATAGTAATACGGAGACAGTGACGGAGACAGGGACGTACTTCCAAGGAGACAGGGACGTACTTCACATTTACACTTTCATGGATAATTATAAGACTTCTCCTTTATGAGCCTCTCTCCCCGCTCTACGGACTGCGTAATGGCTGAAAGCGATAGATCAAGTCTCTCCGCTAGTGAAGTCATACTCACACCCAGGTCCCTAACAGCCCAATAACAAAGAAGGCTTCGTGCTTGGACAATGTGCCTGTATTTACCCGCAGACCAAACCACGGAAACATCTATTTTCAGCAATTTAGCCACATGGGTGGCTAATTTATCCAAATCCCAACCTTGTTAGAAAAGATTTTCCCTCAAACGCCTCGCCCGATTTCTGTAACATCTTCTCTACAAAATCACCTTGTCCAGGAAGAGGGGTTGCTGGTTTCAAAACAATTTAAAGAAAGGAAGTGGATCAGAAAGGCTATTTAGAAAATCTTTCAGTCGTTATCCGATCGAAATATCCTTTTGCGCTCGATTGCTCTAATGAGAGCATGCTTCTCCAAGCTGATTTTCGGACTATAATATTATCAAACAGAAGCTGCCTGATATATAACCGGTCTATACTTGGGAGGCGAATAGGCTTGCCCTCTGACCGTGCTGCCTCAATCCACAGCTTTTTGGCCTTTTGGACTTCATGCAAGGCCTCACCAGGAGTAACGCCGAATGCGGAGTAGGCTTCAAGACCGGGTATATCAGCGATGTATCCCTCGTCATCATCTGAATAGAAAATGTTAATATGATAGTCCCGCATCATTAATCCTCCAGTTTAAGATTATATTTTTCAACCAGCTTCAAAAACTGGCGCATTTGATATGGTTTTGCTGGACCTTAACCCGTCTTTCCGCTTAAATTAAACATAATTGTCCGGATATCAACTGGT
>CAZZPR010000068.1:0-15784 GCA_964655655.1 uncultured Desulfobacteraceae bacterium
TTTTCAGAATATTATCCCTCTTTTACATTAAAATTTAACTGCGAAACTTTAGTAATAATTTAGGAAATCTAAAAAAAACAGCAGGAGGTTTCAGAAAATATGGAGACTCAAGATGTGGATGGCGTAACCCTCTACCTTAATCAACCCGATGAATTGCCTATGAAATGGGTGGGCCAGGAGGAATTGGTAACCCAGATACTGGCCGCATGGCTGGTGATGGGACCGGGTGATTTTCCCTTGAACCCTCGTCTTATAGGGAAGCCCGGAGTAGGCAAAACAACCCTTGCATATTATGCCGGTGTCAGGCTCAAAAAGCCTGTTTTTATGTTCCAGGCAACCATAGATACCCGGCCGGAGGACCTTATAGTTACCCCTGTAATAAGCGACCAGGGTAAAATAAGATATATGGCTAGCTCTGTTGTTACTGCTATGCTAAAGGGCGGTGTAGCTGTAATTGACGAGGGAAACAGGATGAGTGAAAAGAGCTGGGCGTCTCTGGCGCCATTGATGGATCAGAGGCGTTATGTGGAGTCTGTGGTAGCCGGGATAAAAATCAAAGCCCATCCTGATTTTAGGCTGTGCACCACCATGAACGATGATGCAAGCACCTTCGAACTACCGGAGTACATCCATTCCAGGCTGCAGCCGAGGATTTTTATTGATTTTCCGGGGAAGGAAGAGGAGAAGACTATTCTTTCAGCTAACCTTCCCTTTGCGGATCAACAGATTCTGGATTATGTGGTGAATTTCCTTCAGGCATCCCACCAGATCAATGAGAGATATACTGTGCGAGACGGGATTAACATTGCCAGATATGCATTAAAGAGGATGAGGGGCAAATCCTTTGAAAAGGACAGGAAAGGCATTATTTCGGCGCTTAAGGAGGCCTCGTCCATGGTCCTGGATGATGATGCTGCACGGTATTTTGCAGATATTTTAGAAGATTATGGATAATCAAAAACCACTTGAATGGAAAAATGTAAGGTTTGTTCCCATTGTTCATAACCGTTTGGAGTTCGCCCTGGAGGTAAGACGCCAGTTCAAAGCCTTCAAACCCGATATGGTGACGCTGGAATATCCCGACACCATATGTAATAAAATTTTGGAGGGCGCAAAAAGGCTTCCATACCTTTCAGTAATTTATTATGAAGAGGACAACACCTTTATATACTTGCCTATTGAGCCCACAGACGGCCAGATAGAGGCGGTTCGGCTGGCCCTTTCGAGTAATTTATCCGTTTGGTTTATTGATAGAGACACACAGGGGTACCTCATTGACCGCACTCCGGTGCCGGATCCTTATTCCATTAATAAAATAGGATACTGGAATTATTGCCGTGCATATATCGAGCAAAACCCCGGTGGACTTTCCGACCTCCAGGATCAATTGAGGGAAAGGACAATGGCCTATAATCTGCAGAAGTTAAGCAGACAGGGGAAAAGGATTCTCTTTGTAGGCGGGCTTGCCCATATACCCGGGCTTTTGAAATACTTGCATGAACCCCAGACCAGGGTTATAGGGAGAGTAAAAAGGGAAGGGGTTAGACTGGCCCATCTTCACATGGAATCCAGCAGGGAGATACTGACAGAAATGTCTTTTATAGCTTCAATGTATGAAAAGTTCAGAAAAAATGAGAATGCCGGTGAACCGGATCGATTGAAGGCTATAGATAAATTAGTGAATATGGCATCGGGTAGGCATCTGAGGAACAGTAAGCAGGAGATCAATAAAGGCCAACTGAGGGTGTTCAACAAGTTCCTCATGAACTATGCATTTTTAACCGGCTACCTGTCGCCGGATCTGTATCAGACCGTAGTGGCTGCCCGGGGTGCGGTTGATGATAATTTTGCCTACGAGGTATGGGATTTGGCTACGGAATATCCATGGCAGATGGAGTCACCGGGATTGCCTGTATTGCGTATTAAGGGAGAGGATCTGTTCCTGGATCAAAGAAAAATAAGGTTTCACCGTCATTTCAAGAGATCAAGAACAAGGCTGGTACCTGTACCAGTAAGGGAAAGGAAAAGGGAGAGATACCCAGGCGAATGGAAAAAGGGCTTCAAGGGGGTTTCCATATGTTCCTACCAGCCTGAGGATATAGTGGTGGAGGGCTTCGGAGATTATCTCAAGAAAAAGGCCATGAAAAAAAAGTCGGAGGAAAATAGCCGTACAGTTCCCTTTATGAGTAGCATGATGGACGGGATAGACATGAGGGAAACCCTGAAAAATTGGAATCAGGGTACTGTTTACGTGAGGGAAAATTTACCCTTAAGGGGCAAGATAGGTTCAGTAGTGGTTATCTTTGATCCGGACATTCCAGATGCACAGGGGAAAGAGAAGTTTTCGTGGCGGGTTACCTGGCTGGGCGAGAACAATCAGGAGTCGGACATGGCCTTCTACAGCACGCCATACGGGGAGGTAATGGTCGGTCCGGGTATTTCCAGGTGTCAGTACGGGGGATTCATGCTCACCTTTCCTCCTTTAAGGGTCTATGATATATGGAAGGATAATTTTTTTTATAATGCAAGGAATAAACCGGAGAGGCTTTTGTTGGCTGCTATTGATTACTCCACTGAAAGGTATGTTGTTTATGTAGCGCCGTCTCCGCCGTCCTTCCTGTGCAGGTCAATTGCTTCCAGCATGGGAAAAAAGATAATATATTTGCCCATAGGCATGTTTTCTCCTGTAAACCTTAAAAAGATGAGACAATTTCATGTACTGGACGGCCACCCGGTTAGGAACTATGCCTACAAGTTTATTTGATTTAACGGCTCACAGTCCCTATGACGAAATATTTGCGGTCTTTCAGAGACTACAGGGCCTTTCTGAGATTCGATGCAAATGCCCAAGAATCAAACATCCATAATCCTGGACAGCATAGCAGACGGTGTATTTACTGTTGACCTGGACTGGAATGTAACCTCTTTCAACCGGGCAGCCCAGGAAATTACGGGCATAAGTAAAGAGGATGCTATAGGCCGAAAGTGCTGGGAGGTTTTTAAGGCAAATATATGTGAAAAAAAATGCGCCCTAAAAAATGCCATGGACACCGGCAGGCCCCTACGCAATCGATCCGTATACATAGTGGATTTTGAGGGAAACCGGGTGCCGGTAAGTATATCCGCGGCAGTACTCAGGGATGAAAATGGAAGGATAATAGGGGGCGTGGAAACCTTCAGGGACCTGAGCCTTTTGGAAGAACTCAAAAAGGAGATAAACGGAAGAAAGTCATTCTTTGATATAGTAAGTAAGAACAAGGAGATGCACAGGCTTTTTGCAATACTGGAGCGGGTGGCCCAGAGTGAAAGCACCGTAATTTTACAGGGAGAGAGCGGGACGGGAAAAGAGCTTTTTGCCAGGGCCATACATTCCCTGAGCGCACGGAAAGAAAGGCCTATGGTTACTATAAACCTGGGTGCACTTCCTGATACATTAATAGAATCGGAAATCTTCGGACACAAGGCAGGTGCATTTACCGGCGCGGCCAGGGACAGAAAGGGAAGGGTGGCTGAGGCAGAAGGAGGGACTCTTTTTCTCGATGAGATAGGAGACCTTTCCCTTCATCTTCAGGTAAAGCTACTCCGGTTGCTGCAGGAAAAGACATACGAGCCGGTAGGTGAAGACAGGACGGTACACGCCGATATAAGGATTATTGCTGCAACAAACAAGGATCTAAATGCCTTGGTCAGGAAGGGTTCCTTCAGGGAGGATCTTTTTTACCGAATAAACGTGCTGGGATTGAGTTTGCCTCCCTTAAGGGAGAGGCGCGAGGATATATCCCTGCTTATAGATACCTTTTTACGAAAATTTAAATTTCTTAAAGGGAAAGAGACAAAGGGGCTGTCACAGGAGGTCCTTTCTGTCTTAATGGCTTATGATTATCCGGGCAATGTGAGAGAACTTGAAAACATAATCGAACATGCCATGGTTTTATGTCCGGGGGAAGTTATTGGGGTCCGGTGTCTGCCCGATTATCTGCAAACTGAAGCCCCATCTTCCAGGAAAGGCGAAGGTAAAGGCAGTAAGGGCGAGTCTCTCAGATGGAAGGATATGGAAAGAGAGTTTATATTGCAGGCACTGAAAATTAACGGGTGGAACCGAAAGCAAACTGCAAACGAGCTGGGCATAGGCAGACAGACCTTGTGGAGAAAGATAAAGCGCCTTAATATTAAGGCGCCCCGGAGAGAGGAGGTTAGTGATGTTTGATTTTTTACTATCCAAGGCGGAAAAGGCCCTGAAGTCAGAGGCCAGATTGTTTGTAAAGAACGAGGTGCCGAGCAGTCTTGTGCGGGAAATGGACCGTGGAAAAATAGAGACCGGAAGACCCTTTATTCGAATGGCGGGGGAGAAGAATCTTTTGGGCTTGCGGTTTCCCAAGAAATACGGGGGGAGGGCGATGAGATGGACCGCGGAAGTGGCTGCTATTGAGGAGGTCGGGGTTCTGGGCAATTCCATAGCATGTGCCTATGTTATGCCGAGCATTGTAGGAGAAGCGCTGAATCTTTTCGGAACTGAGGAACAAAAAGAGCGATATCTAAAGCCTACGATTGAAGGCAAATTATATTCAGCCGAAGGCTTGACCGAGCCTCGTGGAGGTTCCGATTTTTTCGGTGCCACCACCACTGCGGTAAAAAATGGGGATCATTTCATATTGAACGGGGAAAAGCGTTTTGTGGTGGGGGCCCAGGACTCCGACTATTTCCTGATTTACGCAAAGTCGGATCCTGATGCGCCTCCTCACAGCTCGATCAGTTGTTTCATAGTAGAAAGGGATATGGGCGTGGAGAATAATATTACCTATGAGCTGCTTGGAACCAGGGGTGGTGGGACAGGCAGGATAGTCTTAAGGAATGCAAAGGTTCCCGAGGAAAACCTTTTGGGCGAGCTACACGGCGCATTTTCCATATTCAATAAAATGATGGTGCCCGAAAGGCTTACCAGCGGTGCTGGTGCCCTTGGACTGGGAAGGGCGGCCCTTGAGATAGCAACCAGATATTCCACCAGGAGAAAGGCCTTTGGAAGGACCATTAACAAGTTTCAGGCGGTAAACTTCATGGTGGCGGAATCGGTAAGCACCCTGGATGCGGCGAGGAGCCTTGTTTATGCAGCGGCCAGGAAGGCTGATTCCGGAGATGATGCACGCAGGCTGGTTTCGGAGGCAAAAAAGGTGGGCACTGAGGCGGCCTGGAAGGTTATAAACAATGCCATGCAGATTATGGGCGGCATCGGGTATACCGGCGTTTACCCGGTGGAACGGTTTCTAAGGGATTGCCGTTTGGCCATGATCTGGACCGGCACCAACGAGATCATGAATCTACTTATACAGCATGAATACTACAAGGAATTAAAGGAAAGTTTGGGAGAATCAAGGGCCGTGGAGGAGGATGCATTAACCCCGTACGAACAGGAAAAGGTTTATGAGTGATTTTCAGATTTATTCTCATCTTACCAACCCTTCCCCAGTACCTGAAAGGGAGATCACGGGTATCTCTTTTTTTAAACGTATCCGGTTTTGCATGCCCTTTCCAGGTGCTCCACGGCGGTCGGGGAGGACCCGGATATGCTATCCGTATAACCAGGAATTCGCATAACGTATTTTTTGCCTATCGCCCGCCTTCTATTCGAAGCATAAGCCTAATATAGATAAGGGTTCTTCTCCGTTTAAAAATAAGAGACACCCGCACTCTCCCCTCTGGGTGGAGGGAATCTGGGTATTTGTTAAAAGGGGATAATATGTTTTTTAACCTTGAACTGTGAACCCGGAACCTGGAACCTTTGTACAACAGATATTGCCTTGAGGAAATGGGCAGGTCTTTGGGAGGGTGGGTGCCTATTAACAATTAGGATTCAAAATAATAAGCAGGGAAAGAGGTGAAATAAAGGGAAAAGCTTGTATGAAGCCTTCCCCTAAAGCCCTTAAACCCAGATCGTGCAGCAGCCAACTGCTGCGGACTGAAAAACCTTGCTGTAAGGCTCTTTTCACAATTTTGATCCTCAACATATCTATGAATATGCCTGCGGTTCAAAATTACTCCAAATTCGCGTTTCGCTTGGGTTTTTCAACCCTCGCTACGATGTCTGCTGCACAATCCGGGTTAAAAGCGCAATACCAAAATTTTAACAAGGAGGAACCTGAAATCTTCTAGGGTTAGCCTTGTGCTGCTATGGTAGAATCAAGAGAAGCTCAAAAACAATTTCTTCTTGGAACATCTTAAAGGCTTTCCAGGGCGCTTTTGGCCTCCTCACTGCTTTCATAGATATGTGGGCTAACTTCCCTTTTCTCAAGGGCATCTCCTAATTTCATCCGGAGGAATGCGCTGGTCGTGTATCTCGTTACACCGGTATAATAGTTGTCCACAAGATATTTTACCATGTCTGTGTATTCGTCTACCACATCCGGTAAAATGGCAAAATTATCATAGTTTACGATTGTATGAACCTTTTTGCCAAGTGGAGAGAGGATGTTTTCCACTGCCTCCCTTATCTGCTCTACTCCTTCGCTTGTCTTGACGGAATACCCCTCGAAATTGACAAAGAAGAGGTTTTCATCCGGATGATATGTTAGCCTTTCTTCCAGGCTTAATGTGAGCAGGTCGTCCTTGAGACCCATTATCTCGGACCTAAAGATCCTTTCATCCATTAATGCCGGCGAGCCTTTAATGATGGGTTCGAACTCCAAAAGGTCCAGTATGTCTTTTTTAAGGTCAATACCCGGGGCGATTTCCTTAAGCACTATGCCTTCCTTTGTTAATGAAAAAACACAGCGCTCCGTAATATACAAAACGGGTTGATTTTTCTCAATCGCGTACTTCCCGCTGAAGGTTACGTGTTCCACCATGTTAATGATCTTTCTGGCCTTTCCCTCTTGGTCTATGCGGAGCTTCCCGTTATCCGGGGTAACCTTCAAGCCCCCGGCGGTAAAAGTTCCAAGAAAAAGTACCTTTTTTGCATTCTGGCTTATATTGATAAATCCTCCTGCACCTGCCAGTTTGGGCCCGAATTTGCTTACGTTTACATTTCCTTCCTTGTCTGTCTGGGCCATTCCCAGGCAAGTTATGTCCAAACCGCCTCCGTCATAGAAGTCGAATTGGTAAGGTTGGTCTATAAGGGCCTGAGTGTTTGTGGCCGCCCCGAAATTAAGGCCTCCGGCAGGAATGCCCCCTACTACTCCAGGCTCCGCGGTCAGGGTAAGGTAGTCCAGAATCTTTTCCTCGTTGGCTACATTGGCAACCCCCTCGGGCATTCCGATTCCCAGGTTTACCACGCTATTGGGCTTTAATTCGAATGCAGCCCTTCTTGCGATCACCTTTCTTCCACTCATTTCCATGATAGGAATGGACTGGATAGGAACCTTTATTTCACTGCTAAAGGAGGGGTTGTAGACGTCTGAAAAAGTTTGCCAATGGTATTCAGGACGTGAAACTACCACACAATCCACCATAATACCCGGTATTTTCACCTGTCTTGCATTAAGCGTGCCCCGCTCGGCAACCCTTTCCACCTGGACAATGACAAATCCGTTTGAATTTTTGGCGGCTATTGCCATGGCCAAGGATTCAAGGGTTAATGCTTCCTTCTCCATAGTTATATTGCCATCCGTATCAGCGGTTGTTCCTCTTAGTAAGGCAACATTAATGGGCAAGGTTTTGTATGCAAGGTATTCATTTCCATCGAATTCTATAAGTTCAACAATATCCTCCTTGGTTATATCGTTTATCTTGCCTCCCCCGTTTCTGGGATCAACAAATGTGCCCAAGCCTACTGTGGTAATTGTTCTCGGCTTTCTGGCCCCTATATCTCTGTACATATGTGAAACAACGCCCTGGGGAAGGTTATAGGCTATGATTTTGTTTTCAATGGCCAGTTTCTGAAGTTTGGGCGCCAGTCCCCAGTGGCCCCCGATTACCCTTTTCACAAGCCCTTCGTGGCCCATGTGATTAAGTCCCCTTTCTTTTCCGTCTCCCTGTCCGGCGGCATAAACAAGGGTAAGGTCTCTTGGCTTTCCTGTTTTCAGAAAATATTCTTCCAGCTTAACCGCCAGCTCCTCAGGAAAACCGGTTCCTACAAACCCGCCTGTTGCCACGGTATCACCGTCTCTGATTACCCGAATAGCCTCTTCAGAACTCACTATCTTTCCCTTTTTAGCCTTTTCAGGGCTAAGAGCGGAAAACATGGGATGTACCGGTTTCTGAATTTTGCTTTCTTCCATTTGCAACCTCCTTGTTCTAAAGGTTTTAAAGTTTATTTGTAATCTTAAGATGATTTTCGTTTCTCCGGGATCGGGGACTCAAGGTAGGCTTTGGATAATTTGGATAAGATAATTGCACGGCTTTCCTATTGCCCAGGCGTGAATTATTGAATCCAGAAAAAGACAATTTTACAGATTCCATAGGGATTCCTATAAGGTGATGGTATACTTAAGTATAATTTTTAACAAAGGAAGATTGACGGACTCGTAAAAAGCTATTTTATGCCGGAAGCGGCATGAATTAGCTTTTTACGAGTCCGTCAAAATTATTTTCTGCAATACAAAAAAATTGAGGTCTTGCTAAGGCAATATATTATATTTAGTTAATGTTATCAAATAAAATGTAATTCTGAAACTATTATATCTTTTTTCGCATTGCAATATTTTTCTTGACATCAATGAGGAATTTTATAAAATAAATGTGAAATGACTTAGGTTATCTGTGCTAACATACAAACAGGGAGGTATCCGAAATCATGCCGGCATCATTTATGACCCTTTTTCCACATGCACTTTTAGGACTGGAAACCGCCAAGTTTTCCTTGCAGTCTGCACTGCCTCTTATGGAGTTGAACCAAAAGGCGATATCGCTGAGTTTTAGCGTCGTCAAGGAAGCACAGCAGATGAACATAAAAATGAAGAAACACTTTTTGTCTTCATTGTCAGCAGGAAACCCGGATTCCTATTTAAGGCTTATAGAGCTCTATCAGGATTCCTACGAGGAATTTCTCGATGTTTTAGAAAAGAATATTTCGAGAAACCTGGGGAATTTTCAAAAAAATAGAAAGGGGGAACTGGAGTTTATAAAATTGTTAACCGAGGATCCCCCGCCGCAGGATTGGACAGTTGAGTACGATGATGACAATATTCTCCTCGATTTGCCCAGTATGAGGGTTATAGATATATCCTCGGATGTTCACCATAAGATAAAGAACTACGCCGTAGTATTCGCCCCCCGTGCAGGTCAACATTCCAATATAGCGGAAAAGGTGGCCATTTATCTTAGAGATAATGGCCTTACCCGCATGGCAGTTGTCGAGCAGAAGTGCGCGGAAGATATACCTCTTTTGGTTGACGGACAAAGACATTACGAGGGATTTGACAGCCAGGTTGAGCAATACTCCAGGGTATTGGAAAGCTTAAAAGAAGCTACCGGCTATCCACCCCATGTCGTAGCCATATGCCAACCCGGACCGATGCTCATCACCTCAGTAATATTGCATCCGGAACTGGCCAAGACATTTGGTTCAGGTGGAGCACCGATGAATACCGAGGGAGAGAGAGGCTACCTCACTGATTTTGCACAACTCATGGGAGAGGGATATGTAGACCGGCTGCTCGAGCTTTTGGGAAGAACGGTACCCGGGGGCCACATTGGAGAGGGCAGGGAGTACTATGACGGTCGCTTGCAGGTAATGGGATTTTACTCTCTGAGAATGGGCCTGCACCTGGAAAATTTACGGGGACTCCTGCGGGACTTGAGAAAAGGAAATGAAAAAGAGGCGGGACGGCAGAAGATTTTTTATCAGTGGTATAATTATACTGTACATTTTCCTGCTGGATTCATTAGGGATACCTTTAAAAAAGTCTTTGTAAAAAATGAATTAATCCGTGGAACCCTGACCGTTAACGGGAAAAAGGTGAATATCCGTGATTACCCCGGTTCTGTACCCATATGGGCACTGGGGGGTGTGAAGGATGATATTGCTCCCCCCCGCCAGGCAACCGGACATATGGATTTTATCGAGTCTGTAAAACCGGAGGATAAATTAGTAATTCTCTGTGACGGAGGGCATATGGGCCTGTTTCGTTCCAGGAAGATACTGAAAAAATATTACGCAAAGATTATAGACTTCCTTCTTGCCCACAGCGACAAAGGGTAAAAGGACAGAAAGTTTTCATTCAACGTTTTTTGTCCTTTCTTTTTTTTCTGAATCTCCGGATATGTCTGAGAAAGATGGGAATGGAGCTAAACTGGTCATTGTTTTGCTTGCCATCTCCGATATTCCCTTTCCCATGCTGAGCCATTCCCTGAATTTCTCATCGGCCGAGGCCTTGTATGAAAGGTATGCTTGGATAATCTCTTCCAAATATTTTGAGAAAAACTCCTGTAAAGTATCGTCCCCGTAACGGATGATTAAATGGAGGAGGGGTAAGGGCAAAAGGGGATTATTATGCTTGGCCTGTTCCATGATTACCTGAGTCAGGATAAATATGGTAACGTCGCTGTTGGTCTGGGCGTCTATAACTTCTATTTGCCTGCCTTCCTTGATTTTTTCTGCTAGTTGATCAAGTGTAATATAGGTGCTGGCTTCTGTGTCGTACAGACGCCGGTTTGTATATTTTTTTATCAATAACCTTTTATTCATATTGTTCTCCCTTCATTCTAAAAAATAACGAGATCTTTTTGGAAATGCATAGCCCCTGCACCCGTATTTTAATATATAATTCAAATAATGCTATATTGCAACAATATTTATGTCACCTTTAGAGACAAAAAAATATGGTGGGGGTTATTATAAATAAATACAATTTGTTATAAAAAAATATTTTAAATTTGTTATAAAAAAAATTTATTGCAATGCAAAAAAAACTCTTGACATATCATCAGTGATAATTATAATGGATTTAACCTTGATCAAGGATAAATCAAAAAACTTTAGGGAGGTATTAGTAACATGGACCAGACGAGGTTTGCAAAACAAATATTAGAAGTACAAAAGGCAACCTTCGACAATTCCATTAAGGCTATGGAAACGATACATGAGCAAGCAGAGAAAACACTCAATACCTTTTTGGAAAAGTCAACGTGGCTTCCGGAAGAAGGAAGAAGGGTTGTGAATGAGTGGGTTAAGGCCTACAAAAAAGGTCAAGAGGATTTTAGAAAGGTCGTAGACGAAAATTTTAAGAGGGTGGAGGATTATTTTTTATCAGGCACTAAATCCAATAAGCCTGCAAAACAGGAAAACAAGTCGGAAAAGTCCCCACAGGAAAAATCTTCTGGTCAGGAAAAATCTTCTGGTCAGGAAAAATCTTCTGGTCAGGAAAAATCATCAAAATCCGGTAAGTCAGGGCAGACAGCCCAAAAACAATAAACTATATTTTTAAGGAGGACAAGAAATGGATCAAAAACAGTTACTCAAACAGATTTTGGATTACAACAAGACAGCTTTCGATAACTCTTTTAATGCCATGGTAATGGTTCAGGAGCAGACCGAAAAGATGGTAAATAGCTTTTTGGATCAGTCAACGTGGCTTCCGGAAGAAGGAAGAAGGGTTGTGAATGAGTGGATTAACTCCTACAAAAAAGGACGCGAGGAATTAAAAAAGGCTGTTGACGAGAATTTCAAAAAGGTGGATAGTTACTTCTCCACAACCAAGGCTTAACAAATAGCCAAGACATGCTTTTTCCCGACCATCTCACAGGATGGTTTTCGACCTTATATCAGGAGGGTTCCTTTCTTGAGTAGCTCACTTCCCCAGGGAACCCTCCGGATCAAGGGTCTTTTTTCGCAAAAAACCAGAAGTCTTTCAAAGTATTTGGTTCTCAAAATATTACCTTTTTCATGAATATAAAATAAAATCGGAAAAAGGAGAGAACATGCATTCTATTTTCTCACCTGTAATAATACCGTACATTTGTTCGGATAGAGTTGGAGGGTGGCTCCACGGCTATCTATTTACTGAAATGAAAAAATAATAATATAAACAGGAGGAAAGCAGCCCTATGGACCCACAATTTTTGGAATTTTTGGGGAATTTTCTTATCACCGCCGCCAAGGGTCAAAAAAACATGGAAGATATGAAAAAGTGGATGGGTAATGGGCTGAGCGGGTTCAACGATATTACGGAGATGTATAAAAAGTTTTACGGCCTGGATCGGTTGCCAGAAAATAGCGAGCAATATACAAGGCTATGGGAGGATTCAATGGAAAGTTTTGGGAAGTCGTTTCAGGAATATTTGAATACCCTCGGGGTTGTGTCCAGGAAAGAATACCTGGAGCTTTACGATAAGTGTGTGGAGCTGGAGAAGAGGGTATCGGAGCAGGAGGAAAACGCCAAAAATTTAAGGATACTGTTTAAGGACAGGGGAATCGACCAAAGCAATATGATGGAAGGTTTTCAAGAAATCGTAAAAAGCCAGACCGATAAATTTCAGGAAATTATGGATCTTTTTACCGGCCCCGAACGAGAAGGCAAAAGCTGAGTTTTCGCTGCAAAAGACAAGAAGGAACAACCGTCTCAAAAAAGGTATACATGCTCTATGGACTCGTCGGGTTTCGGTTGAAAAAACAAGATGATAAAGACAAAGAAATCAGGTTGATCAATTATGGAACAAAGGGATAAAGAGCATACCTGCACTGGAGAGACCGTGCTGGAGTCATGGATAAAATCAGCTGCTGAGTTTTGGTCCTCCATGCCCGGCGCCTCAAATAAAAATGGGTCAAATAAAGATCCCAGGGGAACCGGAAAAGGTCCATCCAAACGAATACAGGATTCCTGGCAGTATTCAGCGAGAATGTTTCAGGTCCTTTCCTCTATTATGAGTGACCCGGATACAACCGGGTCAATGTTTAAGGGCATGCAGGCGATGCCCGAGATCTTTCTAAGGCTTACAAAAAGAGCCTGGGAAGGCCTTTTTCAGGTACATCGGCAATATTTTGAAAAGGCCAGAAATATGGGCAGGTATGCTGAGCCATATAGTTTCGAGGGTTTAGACCAGGATATATTCAAGCTGATGAAAGAGATATATGAAAGGGAAATCAGCCAGTTTTTTAAAATACCCCAGCTGGGGATGACCCGTTTTTACCAGGAGAGGGTGGCAAGGGCCATTGACAAGTACAATATTTTTCATAGCGAAATGTTACAATTCATCCATTTCCTGTATCTCCCTTTAGAAAAATCCCTGAATATAATGCAGGAAAGGCTGGAGAAACTGGCTAATGAAGGAGATGTATCCGAGAATTTTCAAGTTTACTACGATATGTGGATAAAGATACTTGAGGGGCATTATATGACCCTGTTTAAGTCTCCTGAATACGTGCAATCCCTGCGAAACACCATTAATGCCTTGCAGGAATTCATGACCTCGAGGGAAGAGATACTTCATGACGCACTGAAAACGCTTCCAGTGGCTACCAATAAAGATATGGATGAATTATACAGGGAAATATATGAGTTAAAGAAATTAGTCAAATATTCTTCTCAAAAAGAAAATAAATAATAGAATTACAAACTAATCCAGGAGGTTTAATAATGCCTCATTCCAGGGCCCCGGTAGATCTTATTTTATCCAGGTTGGCAGAGGATGCCGAAAAGGCACAGGGAAAGATTCAAAAGGCACCGGACGTAATACTCGGCAAGCTGGATACAAAAATAGCCTCAACACCTTTTCAAACTGTTTACCAGGAGGATCGTGTAAAACTGAAATATTACAAGTCAGCCAAGTCCCGGGACATGGGAGAGAATATAGCCTTGCTGGTAGTCTACGCGTTAATCAACCGGGACACCGTGCTGGACCTCCAGCACGGAAGGAGTATGCTTCGGGGCCTGCTGGATAGAGGGATAGATATTTACCTGTTGGATTGGGGATACCCTACCCGCAAGGACAGATTTTTGGATATTAACGATCACGTTAACGGGTATATAGAAAATGCGGTTAATTTCATACTGAGACAAAAAAAATTGCCCAAGATAAACCTGATGGGTATCTGTATGGGAGGAGTGCTGAGTATTGTTTATTCCGCCTTGCATCCTGATAAGGTTAAAAATTTGATCACAGTGGTAACCCCGGTGGATTTCGATAGTGATAAAAGCCTGTTGAATATATGGATGAGGGACGTGGATGTTGACCGCCTGGTAAACACCTTTGGGAATATGCCCGGTGATATATTGAACATAGGATTCATCCTTTTGAATCCTGCCCGTTTGTTGATTGACAAGTATGTGGGTTTCCTGCAAAATATAGATAACAAAAATTTTATAGAGAATTTTATACGAATGGAGAAATGGATATACGATACTCCGGATGTACCCGGGGAAACCTTCAAGCAATTTGTAAAGGATTGCTATCAGAAAAATTTGCTGGTTAAAAACAGGATGGAGGTAGGGGGGGAAGGGGTGAACCTGAAAAAAATAACAATGCCCCTTTTGAATATATATGGCAAACACGATAATCTCGTGCCCCCTGAAACGGCTTCTGTGCTTAGAGATAAAGTAGGGAGCGCTGACTCAGAAAACTTTTCCCTGGATACAGGTCACATAGGTATTTTCGTAAGTTCCAAGACCCAGAAGGAACTTGCCCCCAAGATTGTAAGCTGGTTGAGAAAAAGGAACAAAAGTGATAATACCCAGTTAAATGATTCTTCTGTTAGGCGGAATTCAAGGACCACCGGAAAAGGCAAAAAATAAGCAATTAATTTCGATCGAGGTTAATGCGTCATGACAAAGAAAAATGATTATTTCAGAAGTATCTGTGAGGTGAGCAGGGCCTTTGGATCTACCCGCAGCAAAGAGGAACTTCTGGGTCTGATCGTACAAAGTGCTGTGGATACTATGAAAGAAAAGGCCTCTTGCCTGTGGTTGCTTGACAAGGAGGGGGACGAGTTTATACCGGCTGCTTATAAAGGGCTTTCCAGGAAATATTTTCAGGAACCAATTAGTGCCGAAAAGATATCCTCTTACCTTGAAAAAGATGGATATATGTACAGCAAGGATGTTACCGGCGACGACAGGTTGGAGTATCACGACACTAAAAAATCCGAGGGTATAGTATCGGGCATTGCGGTTCCTGTAAGCGTTCAGGGCAAAATGATCGGGGCCCTTTCCCTCTTTAGCTCAAGGCCGAAGAAGTTTTCAAAAGAGGAGATAGAATTCCTGTCCGCACTTGCGGAACAGGGTGGAATGGCTCTGGAACAGGCCCGGTTGATCGACCGGATAAAGGGGAATACAAAGATCTTTTACGATCTTGCCGCCAACATAAATTCAAGCCTGGATGTGAAATATATTTTTCAGGCCCTGACTTCGGATATTGCGAAGGCCCTGAATGTAAAGGCAGCCTCTGTAAGGCTGCTGGACGAGAACAAACAAACACTTGAGCTGGTGGCCAGCTACGGACTCAGTGATGAATACCTGAACAAGGGGTCCATATCCGCCGAGAAAAGCATTTCAGAGGCTTTGAAGGGCAGGCCGGTTGTGATCAAAAATGCAAGTACTGACGAGTGGGTGCAATACAGGAAAGAAAAAGAAAAAGAGGGGATTAAAAGCATTCTCTGTGTACCTATAAAGGCCAGGGAAAAGGTGATAGGGGTATTAAGACTTTACAGCAGGATAGAAAGGGATTTCACCGATGATGAGGTAATGCTTGTATCCGCCCTTGCGTATCAGGGGGGGTTGGCAATTCAGAATGCGTCGCTTTATCTGAAGGTCCAAAGCGATATGCAGGACCTTAAGGACGATCTGTGGAGTCACAGATCCTGGTTTTAACCCGGATTGTGCAGCAGCCAACTACTGCGGCCTGAAAAACCTTGCTGCAA
>CAZZPR010000069.1:0-15750 GCA_964655655.1 uncultured Desulfobacteraceae bacterium
CCGTGACGGCCTTTGTCCTGGCAATATTGCCGTTCACCAGCAGGTGGTTGACTCGTATTTACGCCCATAGGACCGCCGCGATCCGGACGAAATGGGTCATCCTCATCTGTATGATAGAAAAAAGTTTCCGGTCCTTTTGCTCATGATAACAGCATCGGCATTGAGCGCTCCCTTGGTTTTCTTGGCCGGGCCGGTGCTGTTGACTGTTGGGATGGTGTTGTGGGGTATCGGCATGGGCGCGCAGGAATCTATCATCCGCGCCGTTGTTGCTGACATCGTTCCAAGGGATCGAAGAGCTACAGGATACGGAATATTCATGCAGGATTCGGGCTTGCCTGGTTTGCCGGGAGCGCTTTGATGGGGCTTTTGTACAGCCAATCCCTGCTGGCCGTAGCTATATTTTCAGTTGCATCGCAATTAGCCTCACTACCTCTATTATATTTAGTTTACAGGCGGCTGATACTATGTAGTGTCATGTCAATCCTCAATTGACGGATAGAACCGTGCTAGTTTAATCCTGGCATCATGACCAGGTGACGTCTGAATGGGAATTTTGGTTTCTCCAATTCTGTTTTGGTAATTCATCCATGCATACGACGGGAAATTTTGGATCGAATGGGCGCTTGTGTATATATCCAAGACCATTTCCATATGTGCAACGAAGTTGCCATTTTGCTCCGGAGGAATTACCCAGCCTTTTTGTTGCCACGGTTTCGTTTCGTTTTTTTTAGAACCTGACGTATGGTTTCGTGAGAGATATGATCAATATAGTCGAATTCAACAACCTTATCGGCAAGCAGCCGCAAAGACCACCGGGAAAAACCCTCTGGCGGTTCGCTGCAGTTCAAGGCAATGAGATGGGCCTCAAAATCTCCATCGGCCTTCCTGGTGCATACCCGAGTTCCTTTTTTACCGTGTAGCGTTATGTCGAGCCCTTCTTCTACAAATCGCTTTTTAACCCGGTCAATCTTCCTCATGCCGATTTTAAGAATTCGAGAGATATCTTTATTGGTGGAGCGTTTATCCTGGAAATCTCCTTCATCGCAACTCAGGAGAAGCAAGGCATTAATAACCTTCTGTGATTTATGGGTTCCCTTGGAAACGATTGCGTTTAAGTATTGTCTTTCCTCCTTTGTTAAGGTGACGATATACTTTTTCATATTCGGTCCTCCATGGTCGATTATAAAAAAGCATATCACATTTAATACGTCATATCGAGCTTGATATGACACTAGATATAGCTTTACCTCGCAGCCGTATTTTGGGCAGGTCTTTTTCAGGTTCAAAATCATTCTTTAATTAAATATCTACCACCTTATTATTTCCCTGTGTAAGTGAAGGCTTTGGATGTGCAGCGTAAATGAACCTGTCCGTGACAGCGGTCCGTAAAGGCACCTGACTCTTCCAATGCATTTATCACGGCCTCTTTTGTTTCTTCCTGTATGACCATGCTGCATACATCTCGTGCCGGCGAAATATCACTCAGTTCCGAGCCGGGAGGACGAATGTGCTGCATACCGGATATTGTAGCACCTCCTGCTCCAGCATACATGGCCGCTTTCACAAATTCCATTCCCATGCCACCGTCACACAAGAGAATCATATCCACAAGACCCCTGAGGTATTTTTTCTTTCGTATCGATCTTTTCTCAACCACGGTCCTCCTGCGCCGCCAATCAGTGTTCCCCTTCATATGATCGAGAGCGGTAACGATCTGCTCGATACTTGCGGCATGGCGCTGTTCACCACGGCTGACTCTCGTGTTTGCAAGCCCTTTTTTGATCGGAAAGGAATAGATAAATCCACTCCCGGGTTGATCCAGTCGTCCCGCATCAATCATCATCTCCAAGATGTGATCGGCTTCATGAGTTGTTGGGAAGGCATGGATTATTTCTTTCTCGGGCGGGATGGTGATCCGCAAAAGCCCCATTTTGTCCCGAACCCCTGTACCTGTTCCGAAGTGAATAGCCGGAACGCACGTTCCTGTATCGAGAGCGATTCTGGCAACGGTGTCCCCCCGCCCCCTTTTCATGATGCAACAGATGCCTGTACAGGCGTATAGGTGAACGGGTTGTGTACTTATTTCAAAGGGTTGAATTTCATAGTCCCCGAAAAGTTCATGACTTTCTATCAATTCGACTTCCTCAACCAGAACAGAACCTCTTCCAGGGTAATAAAGGTGGCCTTTCTCAATAATGAGACTGACCAGAGATTCTTCCCTTTCGGGTTTAACCAAAAAAAAGATGATATCAAGCGGATCTTGCGCCAGATCCCGTCCGGGCAGAATTGAAAGAAATCCTTTTTTTTCCTCAATGACAATGGAACGTGCAGAAGATAGGTGAAGATCCTGGACTTTCACCTCTTTCAATGCATCCAGTACATCCTTTGATATATTCCTGTGCAGAAAGGCGGTAATGCGGGAGACGGTCTTATTGATTTTCATTTCTTATCCTTTCCAGCTTCTTCGTCGGTAACGGCCTCCTCAGTCAAGGCAGCCTTTCTCTTCCTGTTGACATGAAGCCCCAGCAAGAGGACTGAAAGAATTGGACACACAGAGGCGGAGGCGAGGATACCAAAGCCTTCCACGACACCAACCTGGTTGCCGATTCCGAGACCCATGGCCAGCACGAGGGGAACAGTGATGGGACCTGTTGTTACCCCTGCGCTATCCCATCCAATGTTCACGAATTCCTCAGTCGAAAGCTTTGTGATTACCATAAGGATAATGTAAGAAGGCACCAAAATCCAGGCGAGGGGGATATCCAACACAATTTTAGTAACACCAAGTGCTATTCCACCCCCCACACCCACGGCCACAGCCTGCATGAGAAGGGATTTTCTAAAAGTCCCGGCCGTCAACTCCTCCACAGTGACCCCAAGGGCATTTAAAGCCGGTTCCGCCAATGTGGCTCCATATCCCATAATAAATGCAAATAAAATAACTACCAGGATGCCCGGCAAAGGGCTCCCTGATCCAAAAAGCGGTCCTTTGACCGGGGTGTAACGGTACTGACCGGTAAGTTGATCAAAATCCGACGGATCATACGGGATCGTTATGATCTTTCCATCATTCTGGGAAAAGAAGAATTGACGTTTCCCTCCATCTGGAGAAACAGCCACATAAACCATGTTAGAATCAAAATTGGAAATCGTTTTTCTATCTTCCGGAAGTGATATGGCCTTGAACGAAGCCGGTAGTTTGCTCCCAATTTGAGTGCCTAATCTGTCAAGCCCCAGCTCAATACCTATGCCGAACGTGGCCAGGCCCAAGATACAAAAGAAGATGCCCAAAACAATTTCATCCGGATAAGGCATTCTCTCCCTGACTAACAGAAAGTAGACAATAAGAATCGGTATGGCAAGCAGGCCGATGGCCTTTAAGGCAGCAGCAAAATTTCTTTCGCCCAACTCCCGGATGTTTATTCCCTTTTTCCTTTCATCTGCGTACTCAAAAGCTGCTTCCTGCATTTTTTCAAGGTTCCCGAAAACCGCTTTTTGCTGCTCCTCGGTTCCTCTCAAAACAGCCCATCTTTCCAGGGCATCATCAGCCTCACCGAAAACGGCCTTTCTTTTTGGTTCTGACGCTGCCATATCTCTAAGATATTGCACCATTTCTTTATTGTTCCCTCCGAAGTAGGATAGCTGTGCCTGAGGGCTCGTTTCCATTAGAACATAACGTGTCAGGTCCTCCTTGTCCTTAAAAAGGACCTCTATTTGGGAGCGGACATTCTTTTGGAAAAAAATTGTTTCGCTCATGGGTTGGGGAACATAACCATTTAAATAAATACCGAGGCAAAGTACGGCAACAATGGGAAGCAGTGAGGCGAGGGTCACTACCCCAAATCCTGTGGCTCCGGAGTCTGCTGATCCCACCATTCGGGATATTCCGATTCCAAGCGCCAAAACAAGCGGCACTGTCACAGGCCCCGTGGTCACGGCGCCGCAGTCCCACGCCAGCCCTATGATGCTTTTCAAATTGGAATCAAGGCTGGCCCAGACAGTGACCACAACAAGCGCTCCGACAAACGAGTATATAAACGGCTTGAGGGAAATGCTGTAGTAGAACCGGAGCATTCCCAGAAAAACCGCTACGCCAACCCCTGCACCCACAGCATACACAAGGTAATTTGAATATTTGTTCAATAAAATAAAGAGTAAAGGGGCCTCCCAGGGTTTCACTGATTTGCCGGCCATTTGCAGGACCTGGATGGAAGGCTCCGCCAGAGTGGCCAAAAAGCCGAGGAGCAAACCAAAGGCCAAAACGACTGCGACAGGAGATTTTTTGGGAAGGCCGCTGCCTACAAGAGAACCCAAACGCATTAGACCAAGAAACAGCCCTTCCATGAAAATAGTCAGCCCGATTATAACAAGCCCGATACCGAGGGCGATCACGGATGCCTCTGAGATTCCAATCCTTAAAATAATCGTTTGGAAAAAGACCAGGTAAAGGATAATCAGCCAGACTGATTTGATCTGGGACATTACGCGGTCCTTGATATAGGGGAATAATAGGGCAAGGGCCTGCCTCATACTGATTCTGATTCTTTTTGGTTTATTGTCAGCCACTTTTTGCCTTCCTTCTCTATTTTGTCCTATATTTCCTCGATATTCCCTGATAACGTATCCTTAAACAGTTTATGCCGTATTTGGTCTTTATCCGTTTTTTATTGAAAGGATCATATTTGACGGACTCGTAAAAAGCTAATTTATGCCGCAAGCGGCATCCTATGAGCAACGAACTTTATTAATACTTCGAGTTAAGTTCGTTGGAATTCGAAATTCAAAAAATACGTTCGGATATCGGCTATCAAATACTGAATAGCCATCTCTTGCGTATTTTCTTGGCACCCTGTTTCTTGGATCCTTGTTCTGTATGAATTCTGGAATTCTTTTGTGGCCTGCCCCACAATAAATATCGATTTTAATCTTGGATGATGAATTTGATGCAAATATAGATTTATCTACATCATACTTCCTGCTGTGCAAATGAGGAACAAGGCCTTCCTCTTGCACATCCACCACATAGATCGCCGGACTTTTTTTACCCAGGGATTCTGCCATTTTCACTACCTTCTCATGGGTATTAATACTAAGGATATTATCAGGAGGATTATGAAAAGCGTTGTCCCCCGTAATTTCCAATACAATGCCATCAAGGGTTCGGAATCTTTCCGGCGTGATAATATCTTCCATGGTAGCGAGCCCGTGTGTCGTTCTAAAAAGCCGGTAGATTCCTTTCTCTGTTTCAAATTGATTTGAATATGACATATATCTTCATGCAACACATTGGACCAGCGAATTTTATTGGGTCAACATCCAGTTTCCTTTCGATAGCTATAATGGCGCATGGTCCTTCAAATCTCTGATAGCCTGGGCTTTACCGATGACAATCAGGCAATCCCCTGCCACCAAACGTTCTGCGGGATTAATCGTCGTTATCTGTTCATCGCCTCTCCGGATTCCAACCAGAGTAGCGCCGTAGTTCTGCCGAAAACGAAGATCCGCCAAAGATCGGCCGGAAAGCTTCGAATCGTCTGATAGGCTAATTTCAGCGGTTTCAAAGCGATCGGTATCTTCGACACTCTTTTGTATATCGATTTGATTGAGCATGCTATCGGCATCTTTAAGACCATGCGGAGGCCCAATAAGCAGCAGAATGTCGGCAGGGAAAATTCTGAAATTTGGCTCCGGCTCATAATAGACACGGCCACCCCGGCTGACCCCCAGAATCGATATCCCTGCCGCCGACAAAGGAAGATCACTTAGTTTCCGTCCGGCTACAGCTACACCGGAACGAATACGCACTTCGAGGAAAGAGATAGGCCAATCAATATTTTTCGGGAGGAATTCTATTGCGTAAGCTAAAGTATCTGCCGCCTGTTCCGCTGCGTCTTTAAATGGACAAAAAACCAAGTGGGCGCCTGCCTTTTCAAACTTGCGGGCCTCTTCCTCGTCCGTAGCCGTTAAGCCCACTTTGCCATAATATCCCTTTATTCTCAAATTATGGACAAGGGCCAGATTAATCTCTTCCGAACGGACAGAGCTTATCACCCACTGCGCTTGATTTAGAGGTAAGTGCTCAAGCATATCAGGATCGGCCATGTCCCCGTATAGGGCAGGCAGGCCCCGTTTCCGCCATCCGTCTAGAACGCGGGGATCGAAATCAACGCCCAATATGGCCTTATTACGTTGTAAAAGGTATTCCGTTAGTCCGCTTCCATAATTGCCCAAACCCACAAGAATCACATCTATCGGTTCTGTTTGTTTGAGGGTATCTATCGCTGCTTCCCGGTACGGGCTGCGTCTTTCGAATATTTTCAATGGAGTGGATAGAATACGGTAAAGCCGACCGGAGTAAAGGATCATGTAAGTGGATATGAAAATGGTCACAACCCCCACAAGGGTGATCAGGCCCACGGTTTCAGTCGTAATGTGGCCGATGCTCAAACCCAGAGCCGCCACGATAAGAGAAAACTCGCTGATCTGAGCCACCGTGAGCCCGGCAAGAAAACCCGTACGGCGCCGATAGCCCATTAACCCCATAATAACCAAAACGATCAACGGGTTGCCGATGAGCACAAAGAGGGAAAAAATAAGCGATGCACCCAGCTGCGAGCCCACCGAGGACCAATCCAAACGCGCACCAAGGTCAATAAAGAAAAAGAGGAGAAGAAAATCCCTGAGACTTGTAAGCCGCGCTCCGATCGAATCACGATAGGCCGTGGATGCCAGTGAAACCCCAGCCAGGAAGGCTCCCACCTCTCTGCTGGACCCGAGCAATTCACTGCCTGCGCCAAGAAATACCGCCCACGCGACGGCGAAAAGCGTCAGCAGTTCCAGAGAGTGCGCAAGGCGTCTAACCAGGTATGGGATGACGTATTTCATCAGCAGTGCAATAATGCCGACCAACCCCAAACCCTTTGCAACGATGATCAGAGCCGAGAAATAAGCAGGACCTTTCTCGGTAACCGATGATCCGAAAGCGGTCAGGCCGATCAGGGCCAGAATAGCTGCCATATCCTGCACAATCAAAAAACCGATAGCGATCTGGCCATGGAGGGAATCGATTTCCTTTTTGTCTGACAGGAGCTTGACAATAATGATAGTGCTTGAGAATGTAAGTGCAACCGATACGTAGGCTGCGCTGATATACGACATGTCCCAGGCTATGGCGATTGCAAATCCGATGAGCGATGTAAAAAGGATCTGTCCCAAGCCCGTGGCCAAAGCGACCGGGCCGGTGGTTCGGATCAGATTTAGATCTAGCTTGAGACCAACAATGAACAGCAGAAGCGAAATACCGATATGTGCCAGTAGTTCGATCTGTTCATAGCTGTGTATGATTCCCAAGGCTGAGGGGCCGGCCAGAATACCCGCTGCAAGAAACATGATGATCAAGGGTTGACGCAATTTTTGCCCAACAATTCCAGTTAGAGTTGCTAGGCCTAAAAGAACGGCAATTTCCACAAATGTATTTCCATCTGTCATTCGATGTATCTATTATTAAGCCATAAAGGAGTAATACTTCGGCAAGGGTTTCCGGAGCACAACGATCTGAAAGAAAGCAATCACCAGGATGATCGGCAGCAGGTCCTTGAACGAGATCCACAACCTTTTTAAAACAGCCAGTAAAATAATGGGTGCGAAATATCTTTTAGTGTCTCCTCCGGGGATGGTGGAAACCCCTCGCCTTCAGTCGAAGCACATCCCCCGTAGTCGCCCGGCGACAAGGTAAATATGGAATATCCTCCGGCTGAAGCGGAAGGGTTTAGACATTTGTTAATGTGTCAAATACCACCGTCTGAAGACGGCGGTATGCATAGGCATAAGTCGATTTCAAATCGACAATTGACAAAGCCCACGCCTTGTAGGCGGGGGTATTTTACTTTTACCCTCCATAATTTTCAAAATCTTCCTTAAATTTGACAGACTCGTAAAAAATCAAAATTCGATGGCTTCGTAAAAGCTAATGTATACCACAAGCGGCATAACTTAGCTTTTTACGAAGCCATCATATCATTAATAAGAAAACCGGGGGAGTTAACTAAAATTTATCAAAGTGAACGAAATCATCGATTTCCCTGCGTGGAGGGGCCTTGGCCTCCTGTGCCGGGTAGCCTACAGGCACAACTGCAACTACCTCGTAGCCATCCGGTACATTTAGTGCGCTTTTTGCCTTGTCGTGATCCAACAGCCCAACTACAACAGTAGCCATGTTCAAATAATGTGCGGCCAGGCAAAGATTCTGTGTAGCCATACCCAGATCAAACATGAACCAATCCTCGAATTTGGTAGCAGCCTCTCCCTTTTTATGGCCTGATTTTTTAAGCTTTGCGCACATTACCATAACCACCGGCGCCTCTGCTACGGCTGCGGTTGCCGGGTTTCTCGGGGTAAGTGCATCCTGAATTTTTTGCTTGGCCGAGGAATCCCTTGCTACAATCACCTCCCAGCACTGAGTATTGGCCCATGAAGGCGACCATCTAATTGATTCGAGGAGTGTATTCAAATCCTCTTCTGATATCGGTTTGTCCTGATAACTCCTTATTCCTCTTCTACCCTTGATTATTTCCATAAAATTCGCCATAAACTTCCTCCAAATTTTGTTCCGTGTTACCTTATTCCCTGCCAATTATGAAATACGCAGAAGTTAGTGTTCTATCTATCTTAAACAAATGAGCTTGTTTTATGCAATATTTTTTTCTGTTTAAAGAAAACCATATATGGTATTCTATTTTAGAATCAAAAAAGGGAATATTTTATGAAATTTAGAATAGGCCTGCTTCTCGGCCTAGGTTTACTTTTTCTTTTCAGCGCCAACACTTACGGAAACAAACTTAGGGGCGCCTTCTTTCCATCCTTGTTATCATCCCTCGAGTTTCCTTCTCCGCTTACCCTTTGCGAAGAAAATGTACCCCTGGAAGTGCAGGAGATAAAGGAAAGGCTCGAAAAAGAACTGCTTCTGTCCCTCTGGGATCGTCCCCAGGTCATTCTCTGGCTTAAGAGGTCCAGCCGCTACTTTCCCTATATAGAAAAACTTTTACAAAAACACAATATGCCGCCGGATCTCAAATATCTCGCAGTTGCGGAAAGCGCCCTGAGGCCCCATGCCCGGTCGAGCAAGGGTGCGACCGGGTTCTGGCAATTTATGAGGGCAACGGGCAGGAAATTCGGCCTGGCCATTAATTCATATATAGATGAGAGGCGCAGCATATTCGCCTCCACAGAGGCGGCTATAAAATATCTGAAGGACCTCCACGACATGTTTGGTTCCTGGACATTAGCGGTAGCCGCTTATAATGTGGGGGAAAACAGTATAAAGGCGGAGATCCAGGAGCAAGGAACCAACGATTATTACCGGCTGCACCTTCCCCTTGAAACCCAGAGATTCATATTCAGAATCATATCTATAAAGCTGGTCTGCGAAAATCCGGAAAGGTACGGGTTTTGCATGCCCAAGCATCAATATTATCCGCCTTTGGAATTCGACAGGGTGAAAATAAAATGTCCCTGCAATATTCCAATAAGGATTATAGCCGGCGCTGCAAATACCTATTTTAAGGCCATTAAGGATCTTAACCCGGAAATCCGCGGGCACCACCTCCCGAGAGGAAATCATTTCATCCTCGTACCAAAGGGTTCATCAAAGGGCTTCGGCAAGAGATACGAGAAATTGTCCAAAAAATGGCTTGGTTCGGAAAGAGAAGGACTTTATGTGGTAAAAAGGGGGGACAACCTTCTTTCAATAGCCAAGAGATTCAATGTATCCCTCTCTTCGATCCTTTCGTGGAATGATCTCAAGCTGGAGGAAACGATATACCCCGGGGAAAGACTGATAATTTACGGTAGCGGGGCATCGGGTGAAAGATGAGTTCTTTCGCCAATGGCCTTTATGTTCTCCTTTATTTTCTTTAACCCCGCCCTTGAAAGGGCGGTTTTCCCGAAAACCCTTTTAAAGTCCTCATCGGTCATCCTTCGTATATCTTTCATCGAGGGCAGGGAAACAACCGGGGCCTCAGCGCTATTAAACGGACAAGCCTCCTGGCATCTATCACAGCCAAAGAATGTATTGCCCATTCTGCGGCCGGTTTCCCGGTCGACCGCCCCCTTGTATTCAATGGTCAGATAGGACAGGCATCTGGAAACATCGATAAAAAAGGGCTCCTTTAAAGCCCCGGTCGGACATGCGTCTATGCACTCAGTACACTCCCCGCATCTGCATTCTTTTTCGGGGTATAAAGGCACCGGGAATTCTACGGTAGTTAAAATCTCCATCAAAAAGAAATATGATCCGTATCCTGGTATAATCAGAGTATTGTTTTTTCCGATAAAACCTATTCCACCAGCAAGGGCGAAACTCCTTTCGAGTATGGGTGCGGAATCAACACATACCCTGCAGCAGCTGCCGGGTATACGGTCTTTTATTAACCAGCACAGCTCCCTCCCCAGCCTCTTTAACAGTATATGGTAGTCCTCCCTGTCGGGGCTGCTGTATCTTGAGACACAATACCCATCCGGCGAGCAAGGCTTGTTGGCAGGATATGGATAGGCAAGAGAGATTACCGTTTTTAATCCCTTTAGGAGAATGGCGGGGTCCTTTCTTGCCTCCAGGTTTCGCCTCAAGTAATCCATGTCCCCGGTGTCGATTTTTTTGAGCCATTCAAGGTACTTATCAAAATACCTGGGCACCTCCGGCCTGGAAAAACCCACTGCTATGAAGCCCAGATCCCTGGCCTTTTCTGTTAAGTTTCTTTCCAGCATTTATTTGATATCTTCGAAAAATCTTCTAGCCCAGGGCGGATTGAATAATATGATATATGCAAGAAAAATCGCAGAGAGCGGCAAAAAGACAACAACCATATCCAATAGAAGAATCCCTATGGCAAAGAGTATCCTTTTTTGAAGCTTCATTGTTGCTATTTCCTTTACTTTATTTGGGGAATCTTGCCCTTAAGTTTTTCAGGTCCAAATTTGACAGACTCGTAAAAAGCTATTTTATGCCGCTTGTGGCATAAAATAGCTTTTTACGGAGCCATCGAATTTCCCAAACCTGCCTTTGTCTGGGTTATGTCTCATCCCTTTTTTTATTTCCTTACAAAAGTACGGGCTGGACCAGGAGAACCTAAATAAGTTGGTAACGTTCAAAAGTGTGTACCTGGTATAAAAAATTGATTTAATCACGGTCTCCTTCTATGGTTAAGGTCACAACAGCAACCAAGAAGAAAGAGACCGTGATGGAATAAGAAATACATATAACAATTCGGTTTGAGATGGCAATAGGGAAAGTCACCCTTAACGAGATTGTTTACAAGCTGAAGGAGTTTCAAAATCCCTTGATGCTGGAGATATTGAAAAACATTTCAATGGGATACGATGACGTCATTTCAGGGCGTTTAAGCGAACCGATATTTTCCCCAGTAAGGCCTCATTTCAGAAAAGGAGATGAGGAGGGCCGACCTTGTCGAGGGCGAAAAATGCGGAAAAAAGGATATCGGAGCAAGGCCCGTCAGATTTCCACAGTTTTCGGTAAATTAATTTTACCCCTGAGGAGGGGAGAATGTTGCAATTGCGGGGCGATATATTCTCCTTTGCTCAGCGCCCTGCAATTAGGCCGATATGCCCATAAGGAATCAAATTTTGAGCATGAAGCTATAAAGGCTGTCATTGACACTGCTATGAAACGGGCTCTTGTCAACAAAAAAATGACATTAACTTGAATTCATTGTTTTTACTGTTCCTTATGGGAAAAGGAGGCGGGGCTTCTTCGACGGTGAATCAAACTGCTATTCGTGGGTTGGTTGCCATGATTATTCATCATTCGTCCGGAGTCCACTCGATCTAATAATCGTGAGTAAGGTATACACATCCTTTCACATAGTGTCCTCGAGTATCTCCTGGCGTGCCCCACGAGCTCCTTTCTTTCATGGATATAAGGTTTTTGGATAATTTCACTGTGTATCCTATACATTGACAGCTTGACCTTGGGGTTGCATCATGGACCAAATAAAGCCAACAACTCTCTGGCTATGGCGGTTAGGGCAACAGGCCTGATCTTCCCCTTCATGGTTAAAGCCCAATAGCGTTTATGCAAACGTTTTAAACACTTAACGGCGATCGCTGCGCTGTGGGGATCCACTTGAGCCAAATCCGCTTTCATTTGATAACTGAGACGAAAATCTGTGATTTCGGTAATGAACAACATGGCCGAAAGGGTTTTAATGCCTCTAAAGGCTCGAGGCTTTTTCACAGCAGGTCCGTACATTTCAGACCCAGCGATCTGCTCAATCTGATGGTCGAGGTATTTTATACGGGTTTGTAGATAATCCAGATGGGCCAGATTGATGGCATCTCGAAAGTCATTTTTGCGACGATCTCCTCGCTTTTTAGGAAGCGAGCAAGGGGCAATGACCTCACAAGGGTAGCCCCAAGGTTTCATCTTTCTCTGAAAGTAATACCCGCTGCAGGAGGCTTCATAGCATGCTCTTATGTCAAATTTTTCTGACAGCTTCTTCAGGTACATTCTAATGATCTTGTCCTCATTCTTGATACGGACGCTTTCATGAATCTTATTCTTACCTTCGACACGCACAGCAATGCTCAGTGTATTTTGATGGTAATCAATTCCAACATAGGCTATCTTTTCCATGGGCTGCTCCTCCTTCAAAAGGGTTTTTTGTCAAGGTGGGTATATACCGCACCTTGGAGCAGCCCGTTTCATGTAATCTAATTCACCGCCCTTCAATTTACAGCTATTTCAAAAGAGAAATACATAGTTTACTCCATTTCCCTGGATGGTACCTTAAGGGAATATATTATTAAAGCAACTTCCCTTGACAGTATCACTGCTTCCTGAGGGTGACGACATGGAACATAGAAAAAAATGGAGGCATTGGCCTATGAGAGAAGAAGGACAAGCAAGGGCTGATGCACAAACAAGGGAGGCCATGATGCGATTGGGGTGGAAATGGACTAGAAATAAATTATTTATCAAAACATTTGATATAAATATAAGGAGATAGAAAATGGGCAAATATAGACTGGTCGTTATCGGGGGAAACGCAGCGGGAATGACCGCCGCTGCCCAAGCCAGGCGGCGCAAAAAAGACCTGGACATCACCGTATTTGAATCCGGTCTCCACGTATCCTACGCACCCTGAGGCATCCCATACTACGTCGGCGGGGTCGTCGAAGAAGAGGAGAAGCTGATCGCCCGAACGCCTGAAGTGTTCAGCGAGAAATACAATATTGAGGCAAAAACCGGTCACGAAGTACTGGAGCTGGACCTCAAGGGTAGAAGAATCCGTGTAAAAAGGAAAGAAAGCGGTAAAACCTGGTGGGAGGCCTTCGATCAGCTGGTGATAGCTACGGGTGCTCTCCCTATCTGGCCCAATTTAGAGGGCTCTGATGCACAGGGTATCTCCGGCGTGAACACCCTTCAGAGCGGCAAGGAGCTAAAGCGCCTTATCATTGAAAAAGAGCCCGAGCGCGCGGTTGTCGTAGGGGGAGGTTATATCGGTCTCGAGATGGCTGAAGCCCTTACGCTTCAGGGCCTTGAGGTTTCTCTGGTGGAACTGGCCGAGGAAGTGATGAACACCCTTGACCCGGACATGGGGAGACTGGTCTCAAAAGCCCTGATGGACGTGGGAGTCAAGCTATACAGAAAAGAGGGTCTCAAGGCATTCCAAGCCCGGAACGGACATGTCACCGCGGTTGTAACGGATAAACGCACCATCCCGGCAGATCTGGTTATACTGGGAATGGGGGTCAAGCCCAACACGGCCCTTGCCAGGGCTGCCGGTATTCCCTTAGGTGTGAAGGGATCCATCCCGGTCAATGACCTGATGCAGACCGAGATAGAAGGTGTCTGGGCAGCCGGGGATTGCGCCCAGACCTTCCATCTGGTCAGCCGCAAGCCTTTCAATATTGCCCTGGGAACCGTGGCCAACAAGATGGGCCGGGTAGCCGGCATTAATCTTGGAGGAGGCTATGCCAGGTTTCCAGGGGTTGTGGGAACCGCTGTCAGTAAAATCTGCGCCGTCGAGGTGGCCCGTACGGGGCTCCAGGAAAAAGAAATCAAGCAACTCGGCTGGCAGTACGCTGCTGCAAAAATTGAAAGTACTACCCGCGCAGAATATTACCCCAACACCGGTTCTATTACTGTTAAGCTGCTGGCTGAGAGAGGAAGCGGCAGAATTCTCGGGGGCCAGATTGTGGGAAAAGAGGGGGCCGCCAAGCGGATTGATATCCTGGCAACCGCAATCCATGCCGGCTTTACCCTGGACGAGATGATCAACCTTGATCTCAGCTATGCGCCTCCCTATGCGCCTGTCTGGGATCCGGTTATAATTGCAGCCCGCCAGGCCTTGAAAAGGCTATAAACAGGACATAGGATGGGTTTTATGTCAACCTTGCCCGAGTATGATATAATTTAAGGCCTCTTCAAGTTCACCAGCCGAAATATTTTTTATCTTGACTCCTGCATTGGAAAAGACATAACCCGGCCCCCTGTTAGAAATATCCTCTACCACCGCAACCTCGTCCAAACCTTGATCAACCAGCCATTCAGCAACCTTTATTCCCCTTGCTGATTTCAGCTCATTATGATGACGTTTTCTATCTTGTAGAGCCCCAGGGGAAAGCTCTTAGTCTTTCGGGTGGATAATTTAAGGCCCCCGTAAAGGGCAAGGGATGCTGCGGAATCCGTTGCCGAATCTATGGCGCTGGCCGTCACTGCCAGGCTATTGGAAACGGCGGCCAGCACTGCCTTCATCATGGCAAGCCCCAGGTTAATCAAGAAGGCGTACAGGGCCACTCTTTGGATTCGGACTGCCTCTTCATGCATTGAGGCGTCTTTTTTATTTTTGTTTCCTGATTGGTTCAACGATAGTCCTTAAACCCAGATTGTGCAGCAGTTGGCTATTGCACAATCTGGGTTTAATTTGGGGTGAGGTTTCTCAGATGAGCCCCAGAAAAATCACAAACGCGACTCCCGCAATAAGGGAGAAAATGGTCTTATGATCCGTTCCCAGGCACGCATTGGGTATAAGCTCATCAGAAGAGATATAAATCATGAGCCCTGCCGTGGCCCCGGATATGAATCCGATCATCTGGCTGCTTATACTTTTATACAAATACTGGGCGATAATAAACCCCAGAAGCAGGGGAACCGCAGTGGAAGAGGATATCAAGAAAGAACGTAGCCTTGCTCCAGTAGTATGGAAATAGGGTGCGGATGTACAGATTCCCTCCGGAATGTTGTGCACCGCTATAGCCAGTGCTATGATAAAGGAGACCCTTATCTCCGTTGCGGATCCCACGGCGATGGCCATGCCCTCCGGAAAGTTATGCAGGAATATTCCCATTATCAGATATATTGATGTACGCTGGAGATTGCGTCCCTGCTCCTGGGCACAGAATTCCGGGTGAATGTGGGGTATCAGGATATCAAGGGCGTACATGACCAGGGAGCCCAGGACAAGCCCGGCTATGCAAATACCTACCGATCCGAGGCGTATGCCCTGAGGTATAAGCTCCAAGAAGGATATAGCCAGCATTACCCCTGCGGCGAAGCACAGCATATTATAAAGGAAACCTGCAGAGGGCTTCTTTGCCACCCCGATCGCCGAACCTATTACCGGGCCCAGCACGGATATTATCAATATAAATACTACAGGGTCCATATTATTTCACTAAATCGGATCTTCCGAAGGCAGTTTTGCTAAAAATCGTTAAAAGTCAAAAGGTTACGGG
>CAZZPR010000070.1:0-15517 GCA_964655655.1 uncultured Desulfobacteraceae bacterium
GGTTCAAAATTGCTCCAAATTCGCGTTTCGCTTGGGTTTTTCAACCCTCGCCACGATGCCTGCTGCACAATCTGGGTTTATTGTTTTTTTTCTTAAAATAATAAAATCGGAAAAACTTTTGATGAGATAGTACCCTTGATAAGGGGCCCTTGGGAAGGAACAGAAAGAATTGTTCAAATTATGAACAATCTTTGGAAGAGCCAGGTATAAACCGGTTACTCCGCATTGACAATAACAAGCAAGTTCTTAACTTATAAGGCAAAAGAAAAGGAACGGAGGAAAGAAAAATATGCGTTTTGATAAATTTACACTCAAGGCCCAGGAGGTTATTCAAAATTCACAGGAGATAGCCTCGCAAAAGGGCCATCAACAGATAGAACCGGAGCACGTTTTATATGCCCTTTTAGAAAAAGGTGAAGGCCTTATTCCGCCGCTTTTGGGTAAAATCGGGACTAACAGGGAAGATCTGATTCAGGATGTGAACAAGGCCCTTGAAAAATTACCCGCTGTCAGTGGCGGAGGATACCAGGGCAGCTATATATCCCCCGGGCTGAAGGCCGTGCTTGACAAATCCTTGAAAGAGGCTTCCCAGATGAAAGACGAGTATGTGAGTGTCGAGCATATTCTTTTGGCAACCCTCGAGGATAAAGAGGGAGATGGAGCCAGGATTCTGTCATCCAATGGGTTGACCAGGGACAATATACTGAAGGCCCTAATGGATATTAGGGGGTCCCAGAGGGTGACGGATGAGAACCCCGAGGACAAGTATCAGGCCATAGAAAGATTCAGCCGCAATTTGAACGAGATGGCGGAAAACGACAAGCTGGATCCGGTAGTGGGCAGGGACGAAGAAATCCGAAGGGTTATACAGGTACTTTCCAGGAGAACAAAGAATAATCCTGTTTTGATAGGAGAGCCCGGAGTCGGAAAAACCGCCATTGCCGAGGGTTTGGCCCAGAGAATAGTCCACGGGGATGTCCCTGAGACCCTGAAGGAAAAGAGGGTAATAGCCCTGGATATGGGTGCCCTGATTGCGGGAGCAAAATACCGGGGGGAATTCGAGGACAGGCTCAAGGCCTTTCTGAAGGAAGTGACCGAAGAGGAAGGAAGGATTATTCTGTTCATAGACGAGCTCCACACCTTGGTAGGTGCAGGCGCGGCAGAGGGGGCAGTGGATGCCTCCAATATGCTTAAGCCGGCTCTGGCAAGGGGTGATTTGAGGTGTATAGGGGCCACTACCATAAAGGAGTACCGGAAATACATTGAAAAGGATGCGGCCCTGGAGAGAAGGTTTCAGCCGATTTTGATATCCGAGCCCGGTGCAGAGGATACCATTTCCATCTTGAGGGGGCTGAGGGAGAAATACGAAATCCATCACGGTGTGAGAATAAAAGATTCAGCCCTGGTGGCGGCTGCTGTGCTCTCAAACAGGTACATTACCGACCGTTTTCTGCCTGACAAGGCTATAGACTTGGTAGACGAGGCAACCAGCAGGCTGAGGATAGAAATAGACAGTATGCCGGCGGAGATAGACAACCTCAGAAGGAAGATAACCCAGCTGGAGATAGAAAGGGAGGCCCTGAAAAAGGAGTCGGATAAATCCTCCAAGGAAAGAATAAAGAAGGTTGAAGAGGAACTGGGCCGGCTGCACAGCCAGGCGGAAGAGATGAACACACATTGGCAGAAGGAAAAGAATATAATCAAGCGGATAAGGGAGATAAAAGAGAAGATAGATTCTTCCAAGTCCGAGGCCCAGGTTGCGGAGAGACAGGGAGATTTGACAAAGGCCGCGGAGTTGAGGTATAGCACGATCCTTCAACTGGAAAAGGAATTGTCCGAGGAAAACAAACGGCTTACAGAGCTTCAATCGGGGAAGAAGATGCTCAAGGAGGAGGTAGAAAGCGAGGATATTGCCCAGGTAGTGTCCAAATGGACGGGGATACCGGTTGAAAGAATGATGGAAGGAGAAAAGGAAAAGCTCCTGAAGATGGAAGACAGGATAGGGCAGAGGGTCAAAGGCCAGAAGGATGCCATAGTTGCGGTTTCAAATGCAGTAAGAAGGGCCCGATCCGGACTCCAGGATCCTAACAGGCCTATCGGGTCTTTCATATTCCTGGGGCCCACCGGCGTGGGTAAGACAGAGCTTGCCAGGGCACTGGCTGAATTCCTGTTTGACGATGAAAGACACATGATAAGGCTGGATATGTCTGAATACATGGAGAAACATTCCGTAGCCAGGATGATAGGCGCCCCCCCGGGATATGTTGGCTATGAGGAAGGGGGATACCTTACGGAGTCGGTAAGGACAAATCCTTATACCGTAATACTTTTCGACGAGATAGAGAAGGCCCATCCGGATGTGTTCAACACATTGCTCCAGATACTGGATGACGGAAGGATGACGGACGGTAAGGGAAGGACAGTGGATTTCCGGAATACCGTGCTAATTATGACCTCTAACATAGGCAGCCAGGTCATAAGGGAATACGCCGACAAAAACAAGGACAAAGGAGAGATGGTCAGCAGCGTAATGGAGATATTGAGGTCCACCTTCAAGCCGGAATTCCTGAACCGGATAGACGAGACCATAATCTTCAACTCCCTTGGAGTGGAAGAGATAAAAAAGATCATAGATATACAGATGGGTTACCTGAAAAAGAGACTTCAGGAAAAGAAGATAAATATCCAGCTGACCGAAAAAGCAAGGGAATTTCTAGCGGAGACAGGCTTCGATCCCGTGTACGGAGCCAGGCCCCTTAAAAGGGTTATACAGCATTATATCGAGGATGAGCTGGCTCTGGGAATATTGAACGGCGATATCCCGGAGGGACAGAACGTCAAGGTGGATGTGAAAGACGGCAAGGTGGTATTCGAATAGCATCGCCCCTTGAAAGGAATGATATTACACATGAAAGAGCCGAAGATCATGATAAGCAGGCTAAAACCAGCCCCGGTCCGTAGAAGGTTAAGCCCTTCCGGGCCCGGGCTGGTTTTGTTTGCCCTGGTGCTTATCTTGCCCTTACCCACCTTTTGCCTGTCCCAGGAGCCCTATCCCAGGGAGAACGCAGTAGTCAGGGCGGTCAGCAAGGTAAGCTCCGCGGTGGTTAACATCAGTACCACCAGGCTGGTGAAAAGGGGAGCGAACCCCTTTTTTTCCATGAATAACGAGGAGTTTTTTAACAGGTTTTTCAGGGACTTCTTTGAGTCGCATAAAAGGAGACAGGTGCAGAACAGCCTGGGTTCCGGCGTTATTATCGACAGTGAAAACAAATACGTACTTACGAATCACCATGTTATTGTGAGGGCGTCCAAGGTAATCATAACCCTTGCCGACGAGCAGGAATTTGAGGCTAAGGTGGTGGGAACGGACCCTGAGTCCGACCTGGCGGTTTTAAAGATAGAGGCGGATTCCGACATCCCTTCCATTGCCCTGGGAAAGTCAGATGACCTTATGATAGGAGAAACCGTAATTGCCATAGGCAATCCCTTCGGCCTTTCCCACACCGTAACCACAGGTGTGATAAGCGCTTTGAACAGGTCCGTAAAGGCGGAAAGCGGCATTTATCATAGTCTTATCCAGATAGATGCGTCGATAAACCCGGGAAACAGCGGCGGGCCTCTGCTCAATATAAACGGGGAGCTCATAGGGATAAATACAGCCATTTATTCCGGGGCGGAAGGCATCGGCTTTGCAATACCTATTGACAGGGCCAGGATGATCGTCAGCGACCTTATAAATTACGGCCAAGTGCACACCGCCTGGCTGGGTTTAATTGTTCAAAATGTGGATGAGAACCTGGCGGAATATTTTGGTCTTTCTGCAACCCACGGAGCATTGATTACTGAGACAGAAGCCGGGTCCCCTGGAAAGAAAGGGGGATTGAACAGGGGGGAGCTGATTACAAAACTGAACGGGCAAAAAATAAGGTCCGCCCGTGATTATTACGCCCGCCTTTCCCAGTATACTGCAGGGGAGAAGATCAGGCTGGAAGTTTTGAGCGGCGGTGAAAGGAAAGATGTTTTCATAAAGGCCGGTTCATTCCCGAACGAGCTCGTCCCGGAATTTGCCTTTGATCGGCTGGGGTTCAAGGTGGAGGAAGTGGATGCGAAACTGGCCCGAAAATACGGTTTGAGGGAGGAAAACGGGGTTGTTATTTCCGAGATAAGGAAAGGATCCCGGGCAGCCGGAATAGGACTGGCTCCAGGGGACCTGGTAAGGGGAATAAACGAACTCTCGGTTGACGGCATCCGGGATTTCGATAAGGCTATTATCAGGTACAGGCTTAAAGAGAAGGTGACCGTACTTATTCAAAGGGGTTGGAGTATGTATTCTGTTTCCTTCAGGATGTGAAAAACAGCAGCATTGTTTTTACCTGGATATGCTTGACGGTCTCGTAAAAATCTAATATCCGAAGCCATTAAGTTTTTACTACAAAGGAGCTAAGAATGGGCATCTATGAAATAGTTTTTTTGATAATCGCCTTATTGATAATGGCAGCAGGACTTGCAGGCTCTTTTCTTCCCATAATGCCGGCGGTGCCGGTTGTTTATGCAGGCTATTTTGTCTGGGGACTGGCCTCCGGGTGGGAGGGCTACGGTTTGTGGACCATGATCTTCTGGGGCGCAGTTGCTTTGCTGATGCAGGTTATGGACTTCCTGGTTAGTGCCGTTGGCGCAAAGAAATACGGCGCCTCCAAGGTCGGTATATGGGGTGCGGTAATAGGGGGAATTCTTGGCATTTTTTTTGGGATCCTCGGATTGATACTCGGCCCCTTTATAGGCGCTGTAGTTGCGGAAGTTATCTTCGGCAGAACGCCTCATGATTCACTGGTGTCCGGATGGGGCACCTTTGTAGGGCTTCTGGCCGGGGGCCTTTTTAAATTCGTGGTTTGTCTTGCCATGATAGGAACCTTTATCTTGCTGATTCTGTGAATGGCATGCAATTACCTTTGATGATATCCCCGGAAGGATATCTTCTTCAGGATTTAGCAATTCACGGACTCGTACAAAGCCATTAGCAATTAATTGAACTATGCCATCGGTATTATCAAAAACTTCCAATAAGAGAATGGATCGAGGCCAAGGGAGCAGCCGGCTAGAATCAAAGAAAGCCCTTGACAAAATAATACTGCAATATTAAAGATTTTTTGAATATTGAATTATATGGTGTTTTGCAAGGAGCCGAATCCGATGTCTATGACCATAACCGAAAAGATTCTTGCCATTCACGCCGGGCTGCAAGAAGTAAAGCCCGGTGATCTTATCGAGGCAAGGGTGGACATGGCATTGGCTAATGATATTACTGCCCCCCTGGCCATAAAGGTATTCAGGGAACTGGGGATGCAGGAGGTTTTCGACCGGGAAAAGGTTGCCCTTATTCCCGATCATTTTGTTCCGAACAAGGATATAAAGTCCGCGGAGCAGGCCAAAGAGATGCGGGAATTCGCCGGTAGTTTGGGCATCAGGCATTACTACGAGGTTGGCCGTACCGGTATAGAACACGTGTTTCTGCCGGAAAAGGGACTTGTCGTACCCGGGGATCTGGTGATAGGGGCGGACAGTCATACCTGCACCTACGGGGCGCTAGGGGCCTTTTCCTCCGGGGTGGGGAGCACTGATCTCGGCGCGATAATGGCCACCGGACAAACCTGGCTGAAGGTACCCCCCACTATAAAGGTGCTGTTCGAGGGACAGATGCGGCCATGGGTGGAGGGCAAGGATCTGATCCTCTATCTTATCGGTAAATTGGGGGTTAACGGCGCCCTTTATAAGGCCCTGGAATTTTCCGGTTCCGTAATTGAAAACCTGCCCATGGACCAGAGGCTTACCATGACCAATATGGCTGTGGAGGCAGGGGCAAAGAACGGCATCATAGAGCCGGATGAGATTACCCTGAGGTACATGGAGGGAAGATCACAGAGAGAACCTGAAATGCATACAAGCGACAAGGATGCCGATTTCGAAGATACGATGAGGATCGACACGGAACTGATTGAACCCCAGGTGGCACTACCGCATTCACCGGCCAATGTTGTTCCCCTTTCAGAAACAGGGGAAATAAAAATAGACCAGGCATTTATCGGATCATGTACCAACGGGAGATTGGGAGACCTTAGACGGGCCGCCGAGGTTTTAAAAGGCCGTTCCGTGGCTGACGGTGTTCGTTTGATAGTCATACCGGGATCGCAATATATATATAGCGAGGCAATCAAAGAGGGGATAGTCCAGACATTTATAGATGCCGGCGGAGTTTTTGGTCCACCCACCTGCGGTCCTTGTCTTGGCGGTCACATGGGGGTTCTGGCCGAGGGTGAAAAGGCCGTATCAACCACTAACAGAAACTTCATAGGCAGAATGGGGCATCCCGGAAGCGAGGTATATCTTTCCAATCCGGTAATTGCGGCCGCTTCTGCTGTTTTGGGACGCATTGGCGGCCCCGGGGAGTTGTAAGCGATGATTGAGGGAAGGGCTTGGAAATTCGGAGACCACATAGATACCGACCTTATCATACCTGCAAGATATCTCAACGTTTCCGATGAAAAAGAACTCGCAAATCACTGTTTTATAGACCTCAGGCCGGATTTTGTCAGGGAGGTAAAACCGGGGGACATAATCGTGGCAGGTGAGAATTTCGGGTGTGGATCATCCCGGGAGCATGCACCGCTGGCCATAAAATCCGCCGGGATCAGCGTGATCATCGCCAAGAGCTTTGCCAGGATTTTTTACAGAAACGCCTTTAACATTGGTCTTCCAATACTGGAATCAGAGGAGGCCTCGAGCAGTTTAGAGGAAGGTGCTTATGTGGGTGTTGATCTGGCTTCGGGAAAGATAACAGTCAAGGATACAGGTGAGACCTTTCTTGCGAATCCCGTACCCGAGTTCATGAGAGAGATAGTGGATTCAGGCGGTCTGGCAGAGTATATTAAGAAAAGGAAAAGATTCCGGCATTAAATATTTAGGAGGCAATGATTTTGAAATTAACCGGTGCACAGATACTAACGGAGATCCTGAAAGAAGAAGGGGTCGATACGGTGTTCGGTATAACCGGAGGGGCGGTTATTGACTTATATGACGCCCTGCACAAAAGCGGTATAAAGCATATAATGACCAGGCACGAACAGGGGGCTGTGCATGCGGCCGACGGATATTCCAGGTCCGGGAAGAAGGTGGGGGTATGCATGGTAACCTCCGGGCCGGGGGCCACTAATGTGGTAACCGGTATTGCCTCCGCCTATATGGACTCGGTTCCTATTGTAGTTTTTACCGGGCAGGTTCCCACAAATATGATAGGGAATGATTCCTTCCAGGAGGTGGATATTGTAGGCATCACCAGGCCGTGTACAAAGCACAATTACCTGGTAAGAAAAAAGGAAGACCTGGCTGCAACTATAAAGGAGGCCTTTTACATAGCCCGCTCCGGAAGGCCCGGGCCGGTGCTGGTGGATATACCAAAGGATATCAGCCAGAGCAAAACCACCTACAAGTCTTTGCCGAAGCCGTCCCTTAAATCCTACAATCCTACTTATAAGCCCAATGCAAAACAGTTGCACAAGGCCATTAAGTTGATAAAAGAGGCAAAGAGGCCTGTGGTGTTTGCAGGGGGCGGGGTCATCCTGTCGGGTGCATCAGAGGAACTCACGGCATTTTCCAGGAAGATTAATGCACCGGTAACCGCATCCCTTATGGGGCTTGGCGGCTTTCCGGGCACTGATGACCTGTGGCTGGGCATGCTGGGCATGCACGGGACCTACAGGGCAAATATGTCCATAGGCTCTTGTGATCTCCTGGTTTCTATCGGGGTAAGATTCGATGACCGGGTTACAGGCAGGGTGGAAACATTTGCCCCTAACGCCAGGATTATTCATGTGGATATAGACCCTACATCCATAAGGAAGAATATTTCGGTTACGGTTCCCATAGTGGGGGATTGCAAGACAGCACTCGCCGAGTTGAACAAATTACTGGAAAAGGAAGAGACCGTTATAGACGACCCGGAAGCCCGCAGGGAATGGCTGGATCAGATAGAAGACTGGAAGAATACCAATCCGCTTGCCTACAAGCAGGAGGATATAATAAAACCCCAATACGTCATAGAAAAGCTATATGAGGCAACCAAGGGGGAGGCGATTATTACCACGGAGGTGGGCCAGAATCAGATGTGGGCCGCCCAGTTTTATCATTTTAAGAAGCCCAATTCCTTTATTACTTCCGGGGGGCTGGGATGCATGGGTTTCGGATTTCCGGCTGCAATAGGGGCGCAGGTAGCCTGTCCGGACAGGATTGTGGCGGATATTGCCGGGGACGGGAGCATCCAGATGAACATTCAGGAACTGGCCACCGCCGTGCAATATAATCTTCCTGTAAAGATAGTTATATTGAATAATAAATATCTCGGAATGGTCAGGCAGTGGCAGGAGTTATTTTACGAAAAAAGTTATGTATCTACCGACATAGAGCACGCGCCGGACTTTGTAAAACTGGCGGAATCTTTCGGGGCAGTGGGCTTGAGGGCCGTCAAACCGGAAGAAGTGGAGCCCGTGTTAAAAAAGGGTTTAGAGACCAAAAAGCCCGTAGTCATGGATTTTTGGGTGGACAGGGAGGAATCTGTGTATCCCATGGTACCGGCTGGTAAATCCATTACGGAGATGCTTTTAGTGTAAAGGGGTATAGATTATATGAAAGAGGAAAGGCATACTATTTCGCTTTTGGTGGATAACCAACCAGGTGTACTCTCCCGCATCGCAGGGCTTTTTAGCGGCAGGGGGTTCAACATAGAAAGCCTTTGCGTGGCGGAGACAACGGACCCGCTCGTTTCCAGGATAACGCTGGTTACTAAAGGGGACGAGGCCGTAATAGAGCAAATAAACAAGCAACTCAACAAGTTGATAAATGTAATCAAGGTATATGACCTTACAGGCTCTGACTTTGTGGAGCAGGAAATGGCCCTGATAAAGGTTACGGCCAAGTCCAACGACAGGGCCGAAATATTGAGACTGGCGGACATATTCAAATGCAAGGTAGTAGATGCCACCTCTACATGTTATACCCTTGAGGTTACAGGCACAAAGGAAAAGCTGGACTCCCTTATGAGGCTTTTAAGGACCATGGGTATCAAGGAGATTGCCAGGACAGGGGCTATTGCCCTTTACAGGGAGAAAAAATAGCCGAGTGCAAAAACAGGAGCAGAGAGGGGTTTAGATGGGCAGGGAATATAATATCGGTGTGATACCCGGAGACGGAACAGGACCCGAGGTGGTCTCGGAGGCGGAAAAAGCGTTGGAGGCCATATCCAGAAATGGCCTGGCAGGGTTTAAATTCGTAAGATATGATCTTGGAGGGGAACGTTATCTGAAAAAAGGGGAACTGCTGCCTGATTCAGTGCTGTCCGAATTAAGAGATATGGATGCAATCCTTTTGGGTGCGATCGGCCATCCTGAAGTAGCCCCCGGAATCCTGGAAAAGGAAATTCTTCTAAGGCTTCGTTTTGCCTTGGACCTTTACATCAATCTCCGGCCGGTAATTCTGTATCCCGGTGTATTTACACCCCTAAAGGATAAAGGCCCGGAGGATATTGATTTCGTAGTGGTGAGAGAGAACTCGGAGGGACTTTACGCGGGCAGCGGCGGTTTTTTGAAAAAAGGCACACCGGATGAGATTGCGGTTCAGGAGTCCATAAACACCAGAAAGGGCGTGGAACGTTGCATACGGTACGCCTTTGGTTATTGCAAAAAGAGAAAAAAGAATAACCATCTTACGTTGTGCGGCAAGACCAATGTGTTGACCTACCAATTCGATCTTTGGCAAAGGGCCTTTTACGACGTGGCTGAAGATTATCCGGACATCAATGTGAATTACGCCCACGTGGATGCCATTTGTATGTGGATGGTAAAGAACCCGGAACAGTTCGATGTAATAGTCACGGACAATATGTTCGGGGATATTATCACAGACCTGGGGGCTATGCTGCAGGGTGGAATGGGAATAGCAGCCGGAGGAAATATTAACCCCTATGGCACCGCCATGTTCGAGCCCATAGGCGGTTCTTCACCCAAATATGCGGGCCAGAATAAAATCAATCCCCTGGCAGCCATATCTGCGGCCCAGATGATGCTGGAATATCTGAATGAGGAAAGTGCTGCCTCCTGCCTGTTAGGCGCGGTAAAATCCGTTGTTAAAAACGAGATAAAGAGCCTGGATGCGGGAAAGATGGGATACGGCACCAAGGAGGTAGGAGATCTGGTGGCGGGTTACGTGGAAAAAGGCCGATAATCTCTCAACTGCTCCGGGTATTTACCAATACCCAGAAACCAAATTTTACCCCGCAAAAGCGGATAAGGGCCTGCCCCTTCCCCTCTTACCAACCCTTCCCCGGCTTCCAGGAAGGGAGATCACGGGTACCTCTTTTTTTAAACATATCAGCCTTTTCCTGCCCTTTCCAGGTGCCTCCAAGCCGGGCTCCGGGACAGCCCTTTTCACAGGCTAAATTTCCTAAAAGATGGTGGTACTTTTCTTCTGTTCCAGGGCTCCAGGGCTGGTCTTTTTGCTGGTCACTGCTCCCTGGTCGCTGGTCTTTTGATTATATAGTAAAAAATGAATTTTTCTGATGAAGAAAGTTTCCAGTAACCAGGTACCAGGAACCAGAATAAGGTAAGTCATTGAAAAGAACAGCCCCCTCCCGCCAGTCACCTCAGAAAAGCTCCACCATCTTTTTTAAGGAGTATGTATTTGTATAAGTCTTTTCGAAGCATAAGCTTAATATAGATAAGGGTTCTTCTCCGTTTAAAAATAAGAGACACCCGCACTCTCCCTGGGGGAGGGAACCTGGATATTTGTTAAATAAGGTAAATTTTTATATCTCTATAGGGTTAAGTTGGAGACAGGGTTGAACCCTGCATAACAGTGCAAAGACCCGCCTGTTTCAGAAAGGCAATATCACATAAAAAAGTGTTCAGGGTTCAAAGTTCAATGTTCAGGGTTCAGTTCTACCCGAATTAAACAACCGGCTACCAAAAAATATTTTGTCTTCAGGGAATTATAAGTAGCCGGAAACAAGGAGCAAGTCACCTGATTAAACCCCTGCAAAACCGGTCAAAGACCCGCCCCTTTCAGAAAGGCAATAATGTGTTTTTTAACCTTGAACTGTGAACCTGGAACCCGGAACCTGTGTACAGTAGATATTGCCTTGAGGAAATGGGCAGGGCCTTGGGGAGGGTGGATTGGTTTTAATAATTTGGCTTCTTATGATAACCCGGAAGACAGGAAAAGACTTCTTAACTTATACTTGTAAAAGATGGTATGCATTTCCTTTGGCGTTTTCTTGAAAAATAAAGAGACAAAAACTTCTTCGACGGGAAGATGACTGAATTACCCTTAGATTCAAAGAGGATAACCAAGGCTACTTTTCTGGAGAGGCCCAACAGGTTTCTTGTGAAATGCCGTTCAGACCGGCTCGGAGTAATCAGTGCATTTCTACCCAACCCTGGAAGATTGTGGGAATTGCTACTGCCGGGTGCGGAACTCTATCTCTATCCGGCCCCATCCGGCCGGGAAGCTCTCCACGGAACAAGGAAGACTTCATATACCATACTTGCGGTACAAATGGGGAATTATCCGGTATTTCTGCATACCCATATGACCAATCAGGCCTTTAAATACCTCTTAGAAAGAGACTTGATCCCGTCCATGGAAGGATGGCGGATAGTAAAAGAGGAGGTTTTTCACGGGAGAAACAGGTTCGATTTTCTTTTGCAGGGAAATAAAAAAGAATTTTACGTGGAAGTGAAATCCTGCACCCTTTTCGGAAACAGGTTGGCGATGTTTCCGGATGCGGTAACGGAAAGGGGGAGGAGGCACCTTATGGGCCTTGCTGATATCGGTCGAAAAGGGATAGGCTCCGTTATGGTATTTATGGTCCATTATCCGGGTGCAATCTGGTTCATGCCGGACTTCCACACAGACTATGATTTCAGCACCGCCATGCTCAATGCAAGGAATGATATAAAATTCCTGCCCCTTTCCGTGCAATGGAGGCCGGATCTGACAATTGGCCCCAAGGTTAATATACTGCCAGTGCCCTGGGAATACCTGAAAGCAGAGGTACATGACAGGGGAAGCTATATCTTGCTTCTAGCCCTAACAGAGGGCAGGTTCATAGAGGTTGGCAAACTAGGAAGGATAATGTTTCCCAAAGGCCACTATTTGTATGTGGGATCCGCCATGTTAAACCTGAGGGCCAGGATCAACAGGCACATTCGCAAAACAAAAAGGTTGAGATGGCATATAGATTATCTTGCAAAGGAGGCGGACAGCTTAATCCCTATACCCATCAGGTCCTCCAATAGGCAGGAATGCGAGATCGCCGGGAGCCTTTCATTGATTATGAGAGAAGGAGCGCACAATTTCGGGTCCTCGGATTGTGATTGTCCAACCCATCTCTTCTGGAGCGAAGAAAACCCGATTCACCGAAAGGACTTCCATGATATTATCCACAAATTCAGGATGCGCCACCCTGAAAAAAATTAAACCTTTGCAAGAGTTTGGCTTTTTGAAAAATTGGGCTTATTTATTGCTCAATAGGATTTCCAAAGGCCTAAAACGATACAAAACTTTCGGTTTTTCGGGTCTTTTTTGGCGTCCATACCCTGCCTTGGAACAATATATGCCTAACTTTCCATCCCCTTTCCTCCAGGGTGGAGGCTATGAACCTGCGGTGGCACTTCCAGGGAAACCTTTCAGCACAGATAATGGCGCTAGTGTTCTCCCTGGCTATGTTTTCCAGGGATAATATGCCCGCACTGTAGGAGGAGGTTTTGGTGTAGGCGGTATATCCATCCTTGCGAAATCCTCCGAGTTCCTTGCCCAGATATATATACCTGATTCCCTCCTTCTTTAATGTTCTTTCCAGGTTTTCCCCAGTAAAATGCTCGAATTTACTCCGGGGAAAACTCCTGACATCGATAACAGCTTCAATTTTATATTCGCGGAGAAGACCCAGGCATTCCTCTTTCGTGTTGTTGCTGGTTCCCAGGGTATAGATGAAACTCATTAAAAATTCCCTTTGGATTCAAACCCTAATCCTTGAGGTAAACAGAAATGAGGTCTCTGGCCAGTGATAACTCTCCCTGATAGGTTTTACGGCACTGGGATTCGATATCCGTTTCCAGGCATTCGGGGTAAAAATGGGTCAGGATAAGCCTCCTGGCCCCGGAACCGGTTGCAACCCTGCCTGCCTGGGAGGGGGTAAGATGTCCGGGCACTTCCTGGCCGTCCGGAAAAGATGCCTCAAGTATCAAAAGATCCGCGTCAAGTGCCAGCTCTACCATCTGTTCGCAGTGCGCGGTATCCCCGGAATAGACCACGCTCTTGCCTGAATGATCCTCTATCCTGAAGCCTATACTGTTTGGGGTGTGGTTCAGGGGGATGGAGGATATCCTGAACCTGTCAAATATCTTTATGTCCCTTTGTTCTGTGGAAAGCTCATCTATGGACATGAGATCGGATGGAAGGTCGAGCCAGTGATTGTAAGGCGTTTTCAGGCGGCGGATAAATTCTCCAAGCCCTTCCGGTCCTATTATCTTAAATGGCCGCCTTTTTGACAATACAGGTGGATATCTGGTGGCAAACATCAAGTGGACCAGATCCGCAGCATGGTCCGGGTGAAAATGGCTTATACATACAATGTCTATGTCTTGATATGCAAGCCCGGCCTTTGCGGCCTGCCCAAGGGCGCCGGGGCCTATATCCAGAAGAATAAACTTGTCCTCAATAAACAGGGCTATGCAAGGGGATGATCTTTCCGGATGGGGCACACCGGTGCCGGAACCCAGAATAGTGACCTTTATGTCAGCCATCTATTTTCCCCATCTGCCCGGAATCCGCGTGTTGCAGAACCTGCACCTGCCGTCCATAATATTGAACTCCGCTATATGATAACCCTTTCTGTCCACCAGGAGTTTTCCGCAGTTGTGGCAGTAGGTATTGCATCCGTCATGACCGGGCACGTTTCCCAGATAAACATAATGAATCCCTTCCTTGATGGCTAAATTCCTCAGGGACTCCAGGGTTTTTACAGGGGTGGCAGGCAGCCTGTCCAGCTTGTATTTCGGGAAAAAACGGGAAAAGTGAAGGGGGTGGTCAGGGCCTAACTCCTTCAATATCCATTCGCACATCCTTTTGATCATATCCGGTTTGTCTACATAGCGCGGAACAATAAGGGTGGTCATCTCGAACCATATGCCTTTCTCATGGAGAAGTTTAAAGGTATCAAGGACCGGCTGAAGGGTGCCACCGTTGAGTCTCCTATAGGTACCTTCATCAAAGGACTTGAGGTTTACATTTGCCCCGTCCAGGTACCGGGCAAGGTCTTCCAGGGGGGTTTGGTTAATATAGCCGTTGGAGACCCATACATTATTTATTCCCGCCTCTCTGGCCAGCCTGGCGGTATCGTACATGTATTCGTAATAGGAGATGGGTTCGGAATAGGTATAGGCAATAGATGGAATATTCTTTTCCCTGGCGCTTCTGACTATATCTTCCGGAAAGAGTTCGTCGTTACGGAGGTCCTCGGGCCTTCTCTGGGAAATTTCCCAGTTCTGACAGTTAAGGCATCTGAAATTGCACCCTGCGGCCGCTATGGAAAATACATTTGTGGCCGGATAGAAATGGTTGAGCGGTTTTTTTTCTATGGGATCGATATGCACGGCGCAGGGATTTCCATAGGCGATGGAGTAAAGTTTACCGCCTATATTCACCTTTGACCTGCATATGCTCCTGTCCCCGGGTGTAAGATAGCATCCGTTCGGACAAACGGTGCACCGCACGTCCTTTCCGTGGTTAGTGTAGTAATAACCTTCTCTGGACCATTTCCAGAGCTTGTCCGGGGCATCGCCTTTGAATACGTGGCCCCTTATATCCGCCTTTTCACTTTTTTTATTACCTGTAGAAAAGCAATATCCCCTAGTAGATACAAGCACGGAGATAAGGCCCAGCTCCTTTAGAAATTGCTTTCTCGTTATATATCGGCTTATTGACATGGTGATTGCTATAAAATCATTTTATTTAATTTTACACAAATTCGATTTCAAATCCAATAGGGCTGAAAAATACTTAAATTTATAGTTTGGCAATCTACCGGCACCCATTATTCAGCCGCTAAAGAAAACATCATTCGGTAAAACATTACCAGCCAGAACCAAACCCCGCAAAACAGTACAAAGCCCTCTCCCTTTCCGAAAGCCAATATCACATAAAAAAGTGTTCAGGGTTCAAAGTTCAATGTTCAGGGTTCAGTTCTACCCGAATTAAACAACCGGTTACCAAAAAATATTTTGTCTTCAGGGAATTATAAGTAGCCGGAAACAAAAAGCAAGTCACCTGATTAAACCTCCGCAAAACCGGTCAAAGCCCTCTCCCTTTCAGAAAGGCAATATCACATAAAAAAGTGTTCAGGGTTCAAAGTTCAATGTTCAGGGTTCAGTTCTACCCGAATTAAACAACCGGTTACCAAAAAATATTTTGT
>CAZZPR010000071.1:0-15076 GCA_964655655.1 uncultured Desulfobacteraceae bacterium
GTTTCCATATTCTCCCTGGCCTTATTGACCATGGCGCGTTCCTTTTTTGTTTTGGACTCACTCAGGCAGTGTAAGAAGGTTTCGTCTTCTATTTTAAAGCTATGGGCCTTGATGCCTTTCTTGATCCCGGTAAACTCGGAGGGAGCAACTTCAGGAGGCCTGGAGCGGGAGACCACAATATAGGAAAATCCCTGCTCCTTGAGGCCCTTCAGGTTATCCCCTGAGGCAATACCCGCATCAAGGACCACTGTCGGGTTTTCAACCGGAAGAACGGGCTGCTTCCCAGGGGCATGGCCATGGATGTCACAGACCATATCCATCAGGGTCTCGGGCTCGCTGATATTGCCTTCATAAACACGGCTTGCCTTTAGGAAACCATTTTCATCAACCACAATACCCAGGGTGAGCAAGGGCCGGTCATTGCGCTTGTCCCTGGACCGGGTGCGTCTGGCTTTATGGCAAAAGGCCGCATCCCCTTCAAAGTATGTGTTTGTTAAATCGTAGAGGATGATGGATTCTGCCAGAGCAAAAAGCCTTTTGCTGTGGCTCCCCAGGAATTGTTCTATGATTTCTTTATGGGCCAGGATGATATCAGAGGTTTCATACAAGGCATTGTTTGCTAGGTGGGAGAAATCTGTTTCCAGGAGTTCGTCCAATCCGCTTTCTTCCTCAGCGTAGCGTTTCAGCTCTCGTTCGCTGCCTGGATAAATCAAACGCCCTATGATAAGCAATGAAGCCAGGTCCGTGGTTTTTTTACTAAAGTCAAGCTGTCTGAAGAGTTTAAAAAATCCAGGCTGTTTCATGGCTTCCAGGCCGACATGTTCAGGGCCTATGGATTTTCCCTCTGATGAGGAAAGTCCATTGACGTCTATATTTTGAAAGTCTTGCAGGGACTTTCAGCGGAAAGATGGGTTAGGAGATATCACCGAAGAGGAACTTCGTCAATACCAACTTTGCTGTCAAGGGGAATTCGGCTGGAGCGCCGCAACCTTGCGGATCAGTTACGCGGGGATACAGCATTTTTTCACCAGGACACTCGTCCGATCCTGGAATATTTTTAATGATATAAATTGCCTTTGTAAGGCTTATACCCAGATGGGGAACTTCCGGGTAAAAGATAAGAGCGTGTGACTGGCGTGAAATAATAATTTTTCTTCAGGACACAAGAGGTGCCCATAATGCCATACGGCATACTCTATAAATACAGGTCCGTCCAAATGCCGGTTTTAGCTGTTTTTATCATGATTTTTAATGACAATGAATCACTTGTTTTCTCTATTTAGTATCACTTTAAAGTTTTTTTTCCTGATCCGGTCTTCAAAACCATAGTAAAACTATCAACCTTTTCCCTATAGTGAGCGGCTTCTTGAACCATGGATTAGTTCCGGGTAGTTCCGGGCTCTCGTTCCTCGACTCGGAACTAATCCTTTGTTTGTTGGCCTTTTTGCCTTAAATATTGAGTGCAAAGCAGATTGCCCGCCCAACATCAACCATTTTGGCCGGCGGCAAGGATGTGACCAGTGATCCTATTTTCCCCTTTGAAACAGTCTGTAAATGGTCACAATTGACAGCGCAATCCCGAGGCATACCGTCGGCATTGGAAAGAAACACTTCGGACGGTATATCACGGATTGTGCCTGTAATGGGCGCAACTGTAATTTCACCAAGATATTCCAATACGGAATCTCGGGTTAGGATAAGCACCGGTCTTTTTTTATCGGGATTTGCAAACTTGTACCAACGTATTTCACCATGTTTCATTCATCCCCCCAAGCTTGTTCTGCCTCCCAAACAGAAAACTCTTCAGCTTTAACTGGATGCCGCTCATAGCCTTGGCGGTGCTTCCGTTCAAGTTGCTCAAGGTTATAGCGGGACAGCGCTTCGCGAAGAGCTTTTCGCGTGAAGGCCGAACGGCTTGTGCAAAGTTGCTTCGAAACGCGATCGACCGCTTGGACAAGATCGTCATCAAAGGTCATCTGAATTGTTCTCATAGCGCACCTCCATAATGTGGATATTAATAGCTATTATAACCCACAGCTGGGGTATGTCAAGTCCACGCGGGCCAACGAGACTGTCGAAAAACCCATTTGCAGGACGATTTTATAACCTGCAAATGGGGTGGAAAAAAAATGATCTTTAACCCCGGGGACATCTAATCTGGCTAATCTTGGCATAAAAATATAGATAACAAACTTGTACCGTCATTTAAAGTTATTCATTTACAAATGGACGTTATATATTGAAATACCAATAGGATATACTGCCGAACATACTATAGAAAAAATTATTTACTCTCTACCCAAAAAAGAAACCTCCTGTTAAGTAAAGAAGATCACCACAATCAACTAACTTAAACAGAAGGTATCGAATGAACAATGTTGATAGTGCCAGGTTAGAGCAGTTTCGTCAAGTCAGAAAAGAGATACGGGGCTCAAAGGCCTATCTGATCGTCGGGATCGATGTGGCAAAAAATAAGCATTATGCATTTTTTGGCACTGCCACAGGCAAGACGATATTAAAGCGATTGATCTTTGAAAACAGCATTAAAGGGATTATTTCCTTTTCTACAATATGGAGCGTTTTCATGAGTCCCTGGACTACAGAACCCCTTATGAGGTATATGTCAAAGATCGATTAATATTAACCGGGTGCAGGCTTCATTTTACACCTAATATAGGCCTGTTTTTTGTCTGGACAGTGGGGAGTAGCTTAAGGATAAGTAAAATTTTGTCTATCCTTGGAACCTTTAGCATAGACCTGCAGGGACTAAAGGACTGTCCATTTCCTCAAGCCAATCTACATAACTGCTAAGAGCTAAAAAAGGGATTATGAAGCTTCTCCCTGCCAATAGTGGTTGGGGGTCCATGCCCCGGATACACCCTAATATCATCCCCCAACGGGAATATCTTTTCCCTGACACTGCTTATTAAAGCCCGGTAATCTCCCCCAGGTAAATCAGTTCTGCCTATTGATCCAGCGAATAGGGTGTCCCCGGTAAAAATAACCCCGTTGGTGTAAAAGCTGGACCCGCCCGGGGAATGCCCTGGTGTATGAATCACTGATATTTGGTAATTGCCGGTTTGTAATTTTTGGTCCTGGTAAAGATTTTCATCCGGCTTGAAGTCGATAAATGCCTTATCAGAAGAATCAATAAGGACCGGCGCATGGGTGACCTTTTTCAGTTCTCCAACTCCCCCTGTGTGATCCGGATGGCCGTGGGTCAAAAGGATATATTTGACTTTGAGTCCAATCCTTGATATCTCCTTTATGATACTAAAAGCCTCATCACCGGGGTCAATTACCGCCGCTTCCATAGTTTTTTTACATCCCAAAATGTAGCAGTTGGCTTGGTAAGCACCAACAACAACTTTCCTAAGCATAATAGCGCCTTTTATCTTAAATTAAAGTAGGAATTTATTCTTATTTGCGTATCGGCAATTTTAAGCTAATATACATTTCACCGTTGTCAAGGTGTGTCCCAATTCGAGTAGGTAACCACAAAGTGATATATAAGGTAATCAAATGGATGGCCCTGAATGGTTATGCCCAGATAAGCCATATGGATAAAATCCGATTGACATAACTGTCCGGGATAATGTTTCTGGGAAAAAATACTTCTTTTGCCGGCCCCTTCATTGCACGCCAAATCAGTGCTATTTACTTGATATTACGGGTTTATTTTTGCAACTGTTTAAAATCAGATAAACAAATTCATCCTTTTTTTCAAAAACATAAGTGGAAAAAATTATAATTGTTGTTGATTACTTTTCATAGTAAACTTGGTTATCCCTGCTTTTTACCATTATCTTTGTTATTTTTCTTTAAGCCAAGTATTGAGGATTTGCCTTCAGCTATCAAAGTACCATCATTCTTTCGAGTTATTTCAGCCCTGGCTTCAAACCATTTTCCATCTCTATTGGTTACAGTACCGGTGATAATCAAGGGTTCGCCGATTACGGCCGGGCGCCTGAACCGAATTTCCATTCTGGCTGTGATAGGGTTCATCCCCTCAAATAGGACTGCATAAGAGGCTCCCTCATCCAACATTGTGCAAATTATGCCTCCTTGGACAACCCCCGACCAGCCTTGATACAATTCATGTGGTATAAACTCCGTCTTTGCTGTTTTACCATCCCATTCAAACTTCAATTTCAGACCGATAGGGTTTTCCTGGCCACAAGCAAAACACATATTGTAGTCTTGACTAACGGTCTCTTGCCAATTTGTCATTTTAACCCCTTTTTTCGATGTCTTTGTTAAACTGTTTATGAGTGCCTTAAAAAATCCAGAGGGTTGGACGAAGTTATATTCTTTTCAGCATTCCTTCGGATAGGATAATTTTTTTATACCTCCAGGATAGTACATAACAGGAACTGCTGAAGCAAAAAAGTCCCCCGAACCCTATCTTCACGTCCCTGGAAACCCTTTGCGGGGAAAAGGCCTCTTTGCACTCCATGGTACTCGTCCAGTATCCATTGAATGAGGATCTTTTCTCTCCCGCATTTGGTCCCAAGTAATTTTTTAGGTTTAAACGCCTTAAGTGCTCCTATATTTTAGCCTTGATATTCATTTAAAGACCATTTTGGTGCTGATCTTTTTCCTAAGTCAAATGAATCGGCCCTTCACCGAGCATCATGGCTCCCTCCCTGTAAATCTCACTTATCGTAGGATGGGCAAAAATTGTTTCTGCCAGTTCTTCAGCCGTTATTTCTAAATTTATCCCCAAGCAAGCAGTACCGATTAGTTCCGTTGCGGAAGGGCCCACAATAATTACACCCAGTATCTCGTTGTATTGTTCTTCAGCGATAATCTTTAGCATTCCGTAGGTCTCATTTAGTATAGAAGCTTTTCCATTGGCTGTAAGGGGAAAACGGCCTATCTTGATATCCCCTCTCTCCCGGGCCTGTTCCTCTGTTAGTCCGCAGGCGGCTATCTGCGGGGATGTATATATACATCTAGGTATAGCATGGTAATTCATCCCAATAGAATGGCCCAGCGCGTTCTTGGCTGCCACCTCTCCCTGGGCAGTAGCCAGATGGGCCAGCATCATTCCTCCCACACAGTCACCTGCTGCAAATATTCCTTTTATATTGGTTTCCATGAAATCGTTTACTTTTATGGCCCCGTGCTCTATTTCCACGCCCAATTTTTCAAGGCCGAGAGTTTCAAAGCAGGGAGTTCTTCCAGCAGCCAACATGACCTTGTCTGCTTTTACTGTCTGCTCTTTCCCTTCCCTATGATAGAGGATATTCAATATTCCGCTTTTTTCACGTTTTATCTTTTTGATTTGGGCCCCTGTAAAGATTTTTATGCCCAATTCCTCAAGCCTCTTTTTGATAACCCCGGAGACCTCTTTATCCTCGTCCCCCAGCAATTTCTCCAAGAGCTCCAGTATGATTACTTCGGTTCCCATCCTGTGGAAAATCTGGGCGAACTCGAGTCCTATTACACCACCTCCTATAATTATAAGCTTCTTGGGGGGCTCGGTTATCTCCAGGGCTTCTTTGCTTGTTATTACATTCGCATCGCTCATACCCTCTACTGGTAAAGTGGAGGTCTCGGATCCAGTCGCTATAATGGCCGCATCGAATTTTATCTTCTTACCGGTCTCCAATATCCGGCATTCTCGCTCATTTTCGAAAGTTGCAGTTCCTGATATAAACTCCACTTTCTTGGACCTGAGCAGTGCCTTAACCCCGTTTGTCAGGCCCTGGATCACCTCTCGCTTCCGGTTCATTAATTTTCCGAGGTCCATGCCAATCTTTTCCGTATTTGTCAAACCTATTGGTTCGCCATGCCGGACCTTCTCATACAGCTCAGAGGTATGAAGCAAGGCCTTAGTAGGGATGCAGCCCCAGTTCAAACATAAACCTCCTACAGCGCCTTTCTCAACTATAGTTACTTTAGCACCCAAACGTGCTGCCCTTATGGCAGCAGGGTATCCCCCTACTCCAGATCCTACGACCAGAACATTTTTCTCTGACATAGAAAGCTCCTTCTCATATTTTCATGATCGGTGATGGTTATTGCATGCTTTTGGAAGTAAAAGCCAAGTAAGGATTTTCAATAAACTTCTTTAATGTGCGCATAAACTTGGCGGCTTCGGCTCCGTCTATTGTCCGGTGATCATATGTAAGTGCCACGTTCATCATCGGTTTAATGACAATTTGATCGTCCTGCACTGCAGGCTTTTTCGTTATTGTTCCCACCCCAAGTATAGCATTTTCCGGCTGGTTTATTATAGGTGTAAAAAACTGAATGCCCAGCATTCCCATGGAAGAAAGAGTAAATGTGGACCCCTTCATTTCGTCAGGAGTCAATTTTCCGCCACGACCTTTTTCAACAAGATCCTTGGTTGCTTCGGCGATTTCCCATATCGACTTTTGATCTATATCCCATACTACGGGTACAATCAGACCATCTTTCAACATCATTGCCATACCCATGTGTATATAGTGGTAATATGAAATACCATCTTCACTCCATCTCGTATTTATGACCGGGTGCTGTTTTATTGCCTTTGCGGCGATAAACATCATAACATCCGTAATGGTTACTTTAGTCTCCTCTTCTTTACCCATTTCCTCCATCAATGTTTTCCTTAAAGCAATTACTTGTGATGCATCCAGATCATTGGCCATATAGGCCTGCGCTGCTTCCACTTTGGATGCCAGCATTTTCTTGGCAATGGTGCGCCTCATACCGGTTATACGGAGGGTTTCCTCCCTTCCGGATAAGCGTTCTTCCTGGCCTTCTGCCGGTCTTCTTTCAAGAAAGGATTCCACATCCTTTTTTAATATTCTTCCCTGAAAACCCGTCCCAGTTATATTACTCAGATTCAGCCCATGGGCTCTAGCCATTTTTTTTGCTACCGGGGCCGCCTTTAGCCTTGACCCGGTCATAATCTTTTTCTCGGCACTCGGTTCGGTTGCAGCAGGTTTCTCTTTTTCTTTCTGGAGCTCCTCTTTTTTTGCCGCCTTAGGTTCAGCAACCTCCTCTACCTCTTCTCCAGGTTGTACAATTACAGCAACCACCTCGGACACCTTGGCAGTAGAACCCTCGGAGTGAAGGATTTTATGCAAAATCCCGCTTTCCGGTGCTTCCACTTCATAAGTCACCTTTTCCGTTTCAAAAACAAAAAGTATTTCTCCTTTTTTTACCTGGTCTCCTTCATTTTTCTTCCATTCAACAATCTGGCCCTCAGTCATTGTAAGGCCTATTTTAGGCATTTGTACAGGTGTGGGCATTTATACCTCCTTAAAAACTCTCACATTTTTCCAATTTACTGAAAAAATTTGTAGTTATGAAAAAAAGTTCAGTAATCAAGTCAACATTTCTGTGGTAAAGTATGGAATGTACCGTAATTCATGCCATAAGTATGTAAAAGGGTTTTTAGAAACCTTGAGGTTTTCATCCCTACACAACCTTTGCAACTAGTCGCCTAGGTTATTGGCATATTCAAATTCCATGAAATCTTATCATCTGCCTTTAAAACTGGGTTTCCTCTTTTCAAGAAACGCCTTGGTCCCCTCTTTCATATCCTCGGTACTAAAGCAGGCAATAAGATTTTTTTGGGCATATTGAACCGCGGCTTCTAAAGGCAAATCAAACCCTACCTCAATGGCGTTTTTTGCCATCTCAATGGAAAAGGGGGCATTCTTAACTATTTTACCCGCTAAATTCTCCGCTTCCTCCATCAACTTATCATCCGGCACCACTTTATTCACTATACCCATTTTCAGGGCCTTCTGCGCGGGTAAAATTTCCCCGGTCAATATCACCTCTGAGGCCAATCCTTTTCCGATCAAGCGTGGCAATCTCTGTGTACCCCCTGCGCCGGGGATAATTCCTATGGAGACCTCGGGCAAGCCCACCTTTGCAGAATCCGCAGCAATTCTTATGTTACAACTCAGAGCAAGCTCAAGTCCACCGCCCAGTGCATATCCATTAATGGCTGCAATTACCGGCTGCCTTATTTTCTCCAGGCGATCACAATTTTTTACTACTATCTCGTTCCATCTATAAATCTCCTGTACGCTCATCTTATTAAGTATTGATATATCAGCACCGGACTGGAAGGCCTTACCGGCGCCGGTAATAATTACCACCCTGACCGAATCATCCCTGTCTATCTCAAGCAGTTTTTCCTCCAACTCTCTCATCATTGTGTCGTTGATTGCGTTAAACACCTCTGGGCGATTTAAGGTCAGGTAACTAATTCCATCTTTACTTTCAAGTAAGACTGTCTCCCGGCTCATGAGCATCATCTCCTCAACCATGAAATTAAAATCACAAAAAAAGTAAAATTCAGGGACTTACAAGCACCTTAATATATTTCTCCGGATTATTGTTGATGGCCTTGAAACCCTTTTCAACCAAATCGCGCAAGGAAATTCTATCAGTTATCATCGATTCCGTATCCACTCTTCCATTTGCTAACAACGCTATCGAAGCTGGAAATTCATCTTGGTAACCCTGGCTAGTAGTCACCTCTTTTTCATGGCCCCACAATCTCATAAAAGGAACTTCAATGGGTTTCAAGGCCAATCCTACTTGGCATATTACAGCTCTTCTTCCACTTGCCTTTATAGCAGTGTCAAAAGCGGACTTGGAGCCAACGCAATCAAATGCACGGTCGGCTCTAAGGTTTTCGGTCAATTTACCAATCTCCTTGCCTACATCCATTTTTGTTGGGTCAAAAGCAACGGACGCACCTAATTTTTGGGCCAATTCACGACGTTTTGCCATTGGCTCTATTGCAAATATCTGAGATGCGCCTGCATTCTTTAGCACCTGGATTACAAGCAGACCTATCGGACCAGTACCTATGACTGCCGCAGAATGTCCTATCTGAAATCTTGAACGTTTTACCGCCCTTATCGCTACTGCCAATGGCTCCACAAAAGCCCCCATCTCATTTGTAACTGTATCCGGTAAACGGAAAAGTGTGTTTTCCGGAACTACTACATATTCAGCAAATCCACCGTCAGAAGCAAGCCCTATTGTCCCCAGTTTAACGCACATGTTATACTCACCCGCCTTGCAATATGGGCATACTCCACAGTAAAGGAGCGGATTTACTGTAACCCGGTCCTTCTTCGCCCACTTAAATACCCCCTGTCCCAATTCCGCAACCTCAGCCGAAAATTCGTGTCCAAGAATCACCGGGCCCTTATCCATTCCGGTTAAAGGATGAGGTCTAGAGGGAATTAAAAACGGGCCCTCGTTGTATTCATGAAGATCTGTACCACAGATACCGCACATACTTACCCTCAATTTAACCTGCCCTTCCTCTGGCTTGGGATCAGGTAAATCTTCTATCCTAACGTCCTTCTTTTCATGCCACACTGCTCCACGCATTTTTCATCACCCCTTTAAATTGAATCTCATCTTTTAAAATATTTTTCAAAACAATGAATTAACGGACTTGATAACTGCTTCCCTAATATCCTCTGCACTTGGGAGATAAGCCTCCTCCAATGCAAAAGGAACAGGTGTGAATGGAGCTCCAACCCGAAATACAGGCGCATCCAGTTCGTCCATTATGTCCTCTGCCACGGATGCAGCTACCTCAGCGCCTATACCAAAATACTTAACCGCCTCATGACAAACTACCAACCGATGGGTTTTACCCACTGATTCATAAACGGTATCTTTGTCCCACGGGCTAATAGTCTTTAAATCAATTACTTCAACGCTTATACCCTCTGCATCGAGCTTCTCTGCCGCCTTCATTGCCTCATGGACCATTCTGGATACGGCCACCACCGTTATATCCTTACCCTCATTTATTATTTCCGCTTTTCCGAGCGGGATCAAGGATTCCTCATCGGCTCCCGGCACAAGTCCTTTCATGGCATAAAGCGTTTTGTTTTCTAGTACAATAACCGGGTCCTCGTCTCTGATAGCATACTTCAACATCCCCTTTACGTCTCTCGGGGTGGCAGGCATAGTCACCTTTAGGCCGGGGATATGGGCCAGCCAAGCTTCCAGGGATTGAGAATGCTGCGGCCCCGCATTCAATCCTGCCCCGCAAGGTGTTCTTAAAACAAAAGGGCATCCGTATTGTCCGCCGAACATATACCGCATCTTGGCAATCTGATTTACTATTCCATCCATACAGGTAGTAATAAAATCCATAAACATAATCTCCGCCACTGGACGTAGCCCGCAAGATGCAGCACCAGTTGCCAACCCTATTAACGCCTGCTCGCTTATTGGAGTATCCACTACACGTTCTGCCCCGTATTTTTCATAAAGATTTCTTGTAGCACCGAAAGCACCCCCCGGCTGACCTACATCTTCACCTACAATAAACACATTTTCATCCCGATCCATTTCTTCGTCTAGGGCCTGATTTATGGCCCTTATATATCTCGTCTCTTCCATTTCATTCTCCTATAAAGCATACACATCAGAGGTTAAATCCTGCACATCCGGATCCGTACAATGTTCTGCATAGGCTACAGCATCGTCAATTTCTTTATCTGTTTCGTTTCCTATTTTCTCTATAGTCTTATGGTCCAGTATGCCTTCCTCCTTCAAACCGCCCTCAAAATCGGCAATACAATCCTTTTGTCTGGCTGCGTGTATATCTTCAGAGGGACGGTATTTCTGGTTGTCACCCGCATAGTGTCCATACCATCGGTGTGATTTTATCTCCAGCAGGAATGGTCCTTCTCCTTTACGTACCCTTTCAAAGGCCTTACCTGCTACCCTATAGATTTCCAAAACCTCGTTATTTACTTTTTGCCCCATTATATTATAGGCCTTTGCCCTGCTTGAAACATCCTCAACCATCATCTGCCTGTTATGAGATGTAAACTGTGCCCAACGGTTATTTTCGCAAACAAAAATTATAGGCAATTTTAATACGGCAGCAAGGTTCAAGGTCTCGTGAAACGCCCCTTCGCTTGTTGCCCCCTCACCAAAAAAACACACTGTAACCCCATTGTCTCTTTTGTACTTTGAGGCAAAGGCCGCACCCGCTGCAATGGGAATTCCTGCACCTACTATCCCATTAGCTCCTAACAGTCCGAGATCTTTGTCCGCCATGTGCATTGAACCGGAGCGACCACGGCAATATCCTTCTTTTTTGCCAAAAATTTCGGCCATGAATCTGTTAAGGTCCAGTCCTCGGGCCAAAGCATGTCCATGACCTCTGTGCGTAGTGGAGAGCTTATCCTGCTTGTTCATATGCCATACGACAGCCGCAGCTGCAGCCTCCTGGCCTATCGAGACATGGATAAAGCCCGGGATTTTTCCCATTCCAAAAATCTCCAATATCCTTTCTTCTGTTTTTCTTATAAGCACCATAGTTCTATATAATAAAAGCTTATCCTTTCTGGTTATTTTTCTCACCCACTACCTCCTAAAATTTATCCACACTTTTCAATGAGTGATCCTTTATTCACCTTTTGATTTTCCAAAACCTTCCTGTTTTTGCTTTTCTCTTCAAATACTCATAATTTCTTAAGTTGATGTTAAAGTGATGTTCGAAAAATTATGGATGCTTCAAACAGAAAGCCTTTTCTTTTTCCCTCATTTCGCTCTTTAACCCAGATTGTGCAGCACCCAACTACTGCGGCCTGAAAAACCTTGCTGCAACGCTCTTTTCGCAATTTTGATCCTCAACATATTTATGACGCTTGGGTTTTTCAACCCTCGCTACGTTTTCTACTGCACAATCTGGGTTTAATCAAAGTTTGGTTTTTTGAACCCCAATCTCTCAAAATAAATATCAGGAATTAATCCTGGTCTCTTGTAAAAATGCCAATAGCAGGGATCTGAGGCATCTTCTGAATATCCCGTAACCCAGAGAGGATACCCACCCCATTCAATACAAAGTATTTCATTAACAGCGCAGTGAATACAATAATATGGAACATTTTTTAGGCCCCAGGTCCAAGGGTAAGCCCTTTCAGTCACCCCAAAATAGTAAGGAGAGACCAATCTCGACGGCGTACCCTCGACAGGATCTCCCCGTCGCATTCTTCCTCCGCTACCGCAAGGGTCCATTTTAATGCTGTAGCGGTCTTCATCCTCAATAATTTCTATAGCTCCGTCCAATTTAGGGCCACAACGATGAGATCTCATTATTTCTGCATTGAGATAAACACGCTCTTCTGGAGACATTTTTACTAAACCTTTCCAGGTGCGTTTCATCATCCAGGTTTCCTGGGTTGCTCTACAGAGCTCATAAACCGACTCCTCTCCATTTTTAAAGCTTGTCTTGGTTAGGATATCCCAAATCCAGTCGCAGAATAAATCATGCAGCGCCTTTCCTTCAGGGATTAAATATCGTGCGAATTCCTTTGCCTCCTCATACCGGCCTTCATTAATAGCATTAATAATTATATCAGGCGTAGGTTTTCCAAGGTCCTTCCAATCGTCTTCCCGAACATCTCGTCCTAGTTTATCCTTCTTTAAAAGTTTATGCATCTCATCCCCCTTTATGTATTTATTCATGAATAAGCATGAGAGCCTTACCCCCAACCCGGGGCTGCAACAGAAAAATTATTAGCATTACAGAACAGGTTGCACTAATATGGATAAATACAATATGCTTATCATCCAAAAAACACTATAGACCCAGCTCCCGAGCTACAATGTCGCGATGGTAATTATTACCACCAAAGGCTATTTCTGCTGCTTTTGCCCTTCTGGAATAAAATGCCATATCATGGTCAGACATATACCCAATACCCCCGAAAATTTCGTGCCCTAAAGTAACTACCCGGATATAGGCTTCATTAACCCAGGCCTTTGCAACTGATATCTCCCTAACACAAGGTAATCCTTCGCTAAGCATCCAAGCGGCTTTATAGGTGATATATCTGCCCCCATCAATATCCATCAACATGTTGGCACAATGGTGTTGAATTGCCTGAAAGCTACCGATCACTTGCCCGAATTGCTTTCTCTGTTTGGCAAAACTACTTGTCATTTCAAGAACTTTTTGAGCACCACCTACCATTTCTGCACACTTGGCCACAGTTGCTTTCTGAAGGGTCTTCTCTAAATAAACCCATCCTTTGTTCAAATCGCCAATTATATTTCTCTCGGGGACCTCAACTTTATCAAAGGCAACTTCACATTGTTTATCCCCTGAAATTGTTTTTAATAACGTAGACTTTATTCCCGGAGTCTTTTTATCTAAAAGAAAAAGTGTAATGCCCTCCCTGGAGTCTTCATCTCCTTGGGTTCTTGCAGCACATATTATGCAGTCCGCAGTATTAGCATCGGGCACAAACAGTTTAATACCATCAATAATGTAATTGCCTTTTTGTACATCAGCCTTTACCTTGATCAGCACAGGATCATATTTTACAGAAGAAGGCTCGTTCAGGGCTAAGGTTAAAATTATATCTCCCCTTGCAATTTTGGGTAAAAATTCTTTTACCTGAAGTTCATTTCCCGCCTCTAGAATAGTAACTCCTCCGAGTACCACTGTTGAAAAAAAAGGGCCAGGCAAGCAGGCTTTCCCCATTTCCTCCATCATCACCACCAAATCCAAAAAGTCTCCTTCAGTGCCTCCATATTTTTCCGGAATAGTTAATCCCATCCATCCTAAATCCGCCATTCCACGCCATAACTCCGGTGTAAATCCCCTTTCATCTTCCTCCATTTGCCTCAAAAATTCACTTTCGCATTCTTTTGTTAAAAATTCACGGATGGATTGCCTTAATAGATTTTGCTCTTTACTAAACGTGAAATTCATAACTTATTTTCTCCTTATAAACCAAAATATACGAATTAATATTTACTAATTAAGCCCTAGGGAGACCAAGCCCTCTCTGCGCAATAACATTTCTTCCAATTTCACTAGTGCCGGCACCTATAGTAGCCATAAATGAATGAAGGTAATACCACTCTATTCTCCCCCGCAAAGGGACCCATTTAGAATCCTCTTCTAATTGACCAAAAAGGCCCAAAATTTCCATTCCAGTATTAACCAGACGTTGTTCCAACTCAGAGACTACTACTTTGGTTGCTTCTGCTTCATAAGTCATCTTCATTTCGTTATTTTCCATCCACCTTGATCGCTCAGTTAGTACTCGTGCTACATCAAGCTCAATTGCTGCCTTTGCCAATTTGTCCCGGATTATAGGGTCCTCAGCTAAAGGCCTGTCTTTGTATTTTGTTTCTTTTGTATATTGGATTAAATCCTCAAGAATTGGGTAAAGGCGGGCAGGTACAAAAACCTGGTTTCTTTCTGAAGCCAGGGCCTCCATCATGTAATAAAACCCCTTGTTTTGTTCTCCTACCAATCTTTTTTTTGGAACACGAACATTATCATAAAAAACATGGTTAGTTCTCTCTCCGGACATAGTCCAAAGAGGATCAACAGTAATGCCGGAGCTGTTTAAATCTACAACAAACAGGCTAATACCTTTGTAGTTTGGGGCTTCAGGATTGGTGTCAGTCCTTGCTGCCAGCCAGTGGTATTCTGCATAATGACACTCGGTGTTAAAGGTCTTTTGGCCATTGATTACGTAATCATCACCCTCCTCAACTGCCCTCATCTCCATAGAGGCAAGATCAGATCCGGCATCTGGCTCTGTGTATCCCAAACAGAATTCTATTTCCCCTCTTATAATCATTGGTAAAAATTCTTTTTTCATCTCGTCACTGCCACGTCTTAAAATGGTAGGACCGACCATGGTATAACCCACATCAAGGGGAACGTGACAACCCCACCTTTTTCCCAATTCGTCTAAAAGAATAAAGTCATAAGTCGGCGGCAAACCTTGACCACCATATTCCTTGGGCCAACTCATTCCCAAAAAACCATTAGCTGCCAGCTTTCGGCTAAACTCCCTTGCCTCAGGGCCCACACCTTTATCTTCCCAATTCTGCCGAGCAATCGTTTCTGTTAAATTCTCATCCAGGAACAACCCAAGTCTTTCCCTAAATTTTTCCTCTTCCTCTGTATAACCGAAGTCCATTCTAAAACCTCCTCAATAATGCTCTCATATACAACTCTTTTTATTCTCCAATCAATGGATAGCCCTTGACCTTACTTTATCCTAACCCGGACAAGCCGGAACCAAACAGGTTTTTTCATTTACGATAG
>CAZZPR010000072.1:0-14976 GCA_964655655.1 uncultured Desulfobacteraceae bacterium
CAGAGGAGTCCGCATCCGCCAGTGAGGAGATGAACGGCCAGGCAAGGGAGTTGAAAAAGATAATTGATGGGCTTATAGCCCTTATAGGTCAAGCTTCGTATGAGGTTAACACCGATACCTATAACGTTACAGGTACAGGGTCTCAATCTTATAAAGCAGTAGAACCACCTCCAAAGAAAGGCCCTGAGAAAGAGGGCCAGGGCCAAAAAAGCAAGGAGATAAAGCCGAAACAGGTTATACCAATGGATGATAGTGATTTTCAGGACTTTTAGGTCATTAACCCAAATTGCACGGCAACCAATCACTGCACAATAATGTTAAGCACAAAAAAAGAATTTTGCCCGGTTAGAAATCCCTTGGTTTACATATTATTTCCCTTATCTTAAGGTCGAAAAACTTATGGGTCGGGACCGGCCTTATCAAGAGCGCGGTATCCACCCCGTTTCCAGTTCCGCCCAAGGAAACAACATCCTCATCCGTGCTCACAAGGCCTGCGTCTGATGCCATCAATGCAATCTCTACTGCCACTTTTGTCCCTTGTCCGAAGACTCTCAGGGTATATGCCATGAGTTCATCAATTTGGTAGGTGCCGGTCTTATTTCTGAACGCCCTGCCAACGCCGCCGAAGGCATGCTGTGCTGTAAGTACTGTGGCCCCTTTTTCCGCAAGGAGCTCTCTGTTGTTTTCAGAAAGTTCCTGATGATCAGGTGCATGGAAACCTGTGACGTGGGTGACTACTATTATCGAAAAATTTTTTTCAAAGATACCCAGGGCATTAAGGGCGGTCACGCCCGTAGTGCTGGGAATCAAAATTTTTCTTATTCCCAGGACCCTTGACCTTTCAAATGCGGCCCTGAGAGTAGCCTCTGTATTGTTTGGCCCGGGCCAGGGGAAGTAAGTGCATTTTTGAAGGTAAAGGCCTTCCCTTTTGGTTGCTTCCGGTCTTTTGTCCTTCGGCCCCTTTTTCTCAGTTGTCAACAGAGATCTTATTGCCTCCGGGCCCTCTTTTATTAAAAGTTGATTCAGGTCCGTATAATTATCTGGAAGTTTTATGATTTTTGACTGCGGGAGTGATTCCTGAATCTTTTTGGCTGCAAGTTTTTCCTCTTTTGTATTTCTGAAACACAACTTGATATTCATATCTGAAAAAAGCTGCAGATGCTTGAACCCTTTAAAAAAAGGTAACGAAACACCGTCTATGCCTGCACTTAATAGATCGAGTATGCGAGATGTTATCAAAGTATCTCTGTAGTTTTCCTGGAGGCGAAAAAGCCCGGTTTCAACATCGCTTCCCTCGTGGTTGTATTCATCGTCCTTTTTAATAATCCTATCGTCAATCTTTACAGATTCCGTGCATAGATAACGGATTCCTACAACGATAAATCCCCTCATAAGAGGAAAGGCCAGGGCATTTCTTTCCGGGGAATATCCCATGAGTTTCTTGGGCACCAGATCGTCGTATATGACTGACTTAGGTACTTTTTTCTCTTTGTGCAGGTAACCGAGGGCCTTTTCAGTCACATGTTCATTTCCAACCATTTCTTCAAAAAGCCTGCCGAAACCCTCTTTATCTTTTGCCTGTTTTTCTTCCATGACCATTCTCCGGATTATCATTCACCAATTATCTTAACCAGGACCCTTTTTCGCCTCCTGCCGTCAAATTCACCATAAAAAATCTGCTCCCAGGGTCCGAAATCCATTTTTCCTTCGGTTACTGCGACAACTACCTCCCTGCCCATAACCTGTCTTTTCATGTGTGCGTCCGCGTTGTCCTCTCCTACATTGTGCATGTATTGTGATACAGGCTCGTGCGGGGCAAGCCTTTCCAGCCATTTGTCATAATCCTGGTGCAACCCGGACTCGTCATCATTAATGAATACACTGGCCGTGATATGCATGGCATTGCACAAAATTAGGCCGTCCTTGATTCCGCTTTCCCTGAGGCATTCCTCAACCTGGGAGGTAATGTTCACAAACGCCCTCCTTGCAGGCACATTAAACCATAATTCCTTCCGATAGCTTTTCATATTACACCCCCTTAATCATCTTGATATTAGTAAAGGCTTTTTGAGTCAAGGATCAAATACAAGATAAAACAGCTTTGCTTATTACTTAAAGTAACAAATTTTTCTCTTGGGCCAACCAAAAAAATCCCTTTTTCATTCCATAAAAATGGCATATAATCTCTTGAACATTAACCGGGAAAGGCCAAAAATATGAGATTGCTGCTGATCAATCCAGACAACCCGACAAATGCCGCAAATGTACCTTTTCTCCAAAAAGGGCTTCTTTCCTGGAACGCCAAGGCATATTGCCCTCCCCTTAATCTATGTATGATTGCGGGTTATACCCCTGAGGACATTGAGATATCTATAACCGATGAATGCGTGGAACCTATTGATTTCGACAAATCCGCGGATCTGGCAGGCATTACTGCCTACACGAACAGTGCGCCCAGGGCATACGAAATTGCGGATATGTTTCGTCAAAGAGGTGTGACTGTGGTTATGGGAGGAATGCATGCTTCAAACCTTCCCGAGGAGGCACTTCGCCATTGCGATTCACTTGTAGTTGGTGAAGCAGAGGGAGCCTGGCAGCGATTGTTGAGAGATTTTAGAAAGGGGAAATTAAAAAGGGTATATCAAAACAGATCATTAGTTAATCTTGAGGGGCTTCCCTTGCCCAGGAGGGATCTTATCCGACCCGAAAATTACGTAACCGTTAATACGGTTCAAACAACCCGGGGCTGCCCTCACGACTGCAGCTTTTGTTCGGTTACCCGATTCTACGGGAAGACCTATAGGTTTCGACCTGTCCAGGAGGTAACAGAGGAGATACAGACCCTTCCTTCCAAAAATGTATTTATTATCGATGATAATATATTCAACAACAAAAAAAGGACCAAGGAACTGTTTAACGCCCTGAAGTCATCAAATGTTCGTTGGGGAAGCCAGTGTACTATATCCATCGCCATGGATCTTGAGATGCTGGAATTGGCCGCGGCCAGTGGATGTATAGGATTTGCCATTGGCCTGGAGTCTTTCAGCAGAAAAAGTCTTTTAGGGGCGCATAAGCGTTTCAATGACCCTGAGCGTTTTTACAGGGATATAGAAACCATTAAAAGTTACGGTATTTTTATCTGGGGTTCATTTGTGCTGGGTTTCGACGAAGATGATGAAAAAGGTTTGGAGCGGACTATCAGGATGGCAAAAAATTCCAGCCTGGACTTTGCCTGTTTCAATTTCTTAACCCCTCTGCCCGGAACGGCGATTTATGAAAGATTGATAAGCGACGGCAGACTGGAGAGCAGGGACTGGGCGAAATATAACATGGCCAATCGCGTTTTCAGGCCATTTGGTGTGACGGGAGAGGTGCTGGAGGGAAAGGTACGAAAGGCCTGGATTGAATTTTACTCTCTCAAGTCCCTTTTCAGCCGGCTTGGCCTTAAGCTGGGGAAGGTAAGGTTTTTTGTCTGGCTGGTTAACCTGACCTTATGCTTTTATACCAGGAAAAAACTGAAATGGGAATGGAGCAGCACCAGCGGTTGAGCCCAGAATTCACTGTATTTTCTTAAGATAATCGTTTAACCCTGATTGTGCAGCAGCCAGCTACTGCGGCCTGAAAAACCTTGCTGCAACGTTCTTTTCGCAATTTTGATCCTCAACATATTTATGAATATGCCTGCGGTTCAAAATTGCTCCAAATTCGCGTTTCGCTTGGGTTTTTCAACCCTCGCTACGATGCCTGCTGCACAATCCGGGTTTAAAGGTGCCTAACGCCCTATGGTTTTTCGATAGCGAAGGCAATTATTATTATTGTTGTTATGGTCCAGCAAGGAAATATATTTCATGTTCCTGTAGGCCTTTTCCCTGGCCTCGTCCAAGGTAGGGGCACCGGCTACCACATGAAGAACTCTTCCGCCGTCGGTTACCAGGCCTTTCTCCGGATCCTCCCTTACCCCGGAAAAATATACGGCAACCCCTCTCTCCGTATTATCCAGGCCTCCAATCCTGTGCCCCTTTCCATATCTCGCCGGGTACCCCTTGTTCCAGCCCTTGCTGGCCTTTGAGCGGCCTTCCATGGCGACTATGTCCACATAGCACTGATTGTTCCATACGGGGAATATTTGATCCAGGTTGCCCTCCCATACGGCCATTCCGATTTCAAGCTGGTCCGTGCTCAATTTGCGGCAAAGTACCTCCCATTCGGGGTCACCGTGCCTTACATTTATTTCAAATACATCCAGATTATTGAAGGGATCAAGGTTCAACCCGAAATAAAGTACACCCTTGTAATTCCATCCCAGTCCCAGATCGGTCCTGTTGTATACAGCATCAACAAAGGGATTTACAACCTCCTTTATTATCCGGTTTACCAGCCAGGGGGTAACAAGTTTATGAGGGGCGTAACATCCGGCCCCCCCTGTATTCAAATTTCCGCCGAATTGCTGGATGGATTCCGTGTCATCAGGGTCAAAGGCCCTTTTGTAGTCCTGAACAAACATTCTTAACGGAAGCACATGGCTTCCGTCAAGATATACGAAAAAGGAAATTTCTGTTCCATATTTCCTCTCCTCGATAACCACCTTTTCCCCGGAGCTTCCGAATATCCTTTGCACCATCAGCTTGTCTATGGCATCCTCGGCATCCCTGGCATCCTCACATCCTATTGCGCCCTTTCCAGCTGCAAGTCCATTGGCCTTAACGAAAACCTGGTACCCTATATTCCTCACGTAATCCCTTGCCTCTTCAGGATCGGTAAAAACCCTGTATTCCGGCTTGGAAACTCCTATCTCCCTCAGTATTTCATCCGTAAAGGCCCTGTCGCTCTCCAATCTGACATATTCCTTTTTTGGTCCGACGGTCCTTATCCGGCTGTTGTTCAAAACATCCGCCAGCCCCTCTTCAAGGGGATTTTCCGACCCAATGTCAACCAGGTCAACCTTGTTTTCCAGGCAAAATTTGGCTACTTCCTGAAAGTCCCTTATGTCCGCGCATTCTATTAATCCTTTTTTTCCCTTTAGTGTATATGGAATACCATCATTTCCGGGAACAAAATAAACCTTTTCTACGTGTTGGCTGTCTGCGTATTTGTCTGCAAGGGCGTGGTCTCTTCCCCCTGCCCCGTAAACGAGAACCTTCATGGTTGGCCCCTATTGGATATGTTAATGTATAAACGGGCCGATAAGGATAATTTGGAAACGGCCCTTAGATAAAAATTTACTCAAAGGAAAATCAGGCTTAATTTATTGTTATTAAAAAATAATGTCAACCTCAATTTCCCAATAAGGGTTATGTGCATAACTCAATCAGTTTTACTAATGGTTACCTCCTTTTTTATAGAGGCGCCGCCCCCCAATCCGGAAAAAGACGGCGGTGCTTTTCTGATGTGACCGGCTGGAGGGCGCCGTTCTTTTCAGTGACTTACCAGATACTGGTTTCTTGTTTCTGGATGCTGGTTTTATAAAAAACAACTTCTTTTTGTTTTTACATTATCCAGTATCCAGGGACCTGCAAAAAGACCGGCCCGGGAGACTTGGAACGGCAGAAAAACACCGTCGTCTTTTAGGGGATATGAGTTATAAAAGGCTTGGGAGAGAAAAAACCTAATGTTTGAAGGTATTTTCCTGTTTTCCTGCTTATTACTTAGAAGCAGATAAAAACATTCAACATTCAGGTTCCATGTTCACAGTTCAAGGTTAAAAAACATATTATCCCCTTTCTGAGGGGGGCAGGTCTTTGCCCGGTTTTGCGGGATTTAATCTGTTTTCCTGGTAATGACAACTATTTTAATTGAAAACATCTTTTATGGAAAATCTGGCTTTAGGAGGTATTGTATTGCAAAGGAGTATATTATTGACTTATATTGGTTACCGGAAATTTCTGTATAACACAATGGATAAAGGCCATGGTTTTAACCGGTTTGGATAAATTTGAAAAGGGATTCTGGAAAAAGCTTAAAGGGAAAGCCTTGGGGCTGGTTGCAAACCAGGCATCGGTAGACCGGAATCTGAATTCTGGCACCCGGGTTATCAATTCCTTGCTTCCCGGGCATCTAAAGGCCCTTTTTGGTCCCCAGCACGGATTCAGGGGAGAAGAACAGGATAACATGGTGGAGTCCGAGGAATATATTGACCCGGAGCTGAACCTGCCTGTTTTCACCCTTTACGGAAGCAAAAAGGGGAAACTTTTTGAGGTAATGGATTCCATAGACCTTTTTTTAATAGACCTTCAAGACGTAGGGACAAGGGTTTATACCTTTGCCTCCACCCTACTTTACTGTCTCAGACAAGCCGCGGACTCGGATAAAGAAATTATTATTCTGGACCGACCCAATCCTCTGGGCGGAACAATAGTGGAAGGAAATATATTGCGTCCGGAATTCTATTCCATTGTAGGACCGTTTTCCATTCCCATGCGGCACGGTATGACCATGGGGGAACTGGCAAAACTCTTTAACGATGCCTTCAAGATAGGTTGTGATATCAAGGTGGTTTCAGCAGAGGGTTGGAGCCGCTACATGTTGTGGAAAGATACCGGATTGAGATGGATTATGCCGTCCCCTAATATGCCTTTTGCGGAAACAGCACAGGTATACCCCGGACAGGTTCTTTGGGAAGGAACAAATGTTTCTGAAGGCAGGGGAACATGTCGCCCCTTTGAGATATTCGGAGCACCCTTTATAGACCCCTACCGGATAAAAAACCGCCTTTCAGAAAAGGATATGGCGGGAGCCTTTCTCCAGGAACAGTTCTTCCGGCCAACCTTTCACAAGTGGGAGGGACGGCTTTGCGGGGGATTTATGATATATATAACGGATCCTCAGTTATTCAGGCCTTTCCGAACATCACTGGCATTACTAAAAAATATACTGGAGGAATACAGGGATGAATTTTCATGGAGGCAACCTCCTTATGAATTCGAGTATACAAGATTGCCTATTGACATGATTTTGGGAGACCCCGCAATCAGGGTCTCCCTGGAAGGAGGCAGGGGAATAGATAATATACTGAATGATGCTTCCGAGGAGCTGGAGGCATTCCTGGAATCCAGAAGACCTTACCTTATTTATGGCCCCGGATAATTCTAATCTTTTCCAAGTCTTTTCCTTGCTATCTCCGCCTCTCTGGTTTCCGGATGGTTTTTTACCAATTTTTTATATATAAGGTTAGATGTCGTCTCATCATTCAATTCTTCAAATGCATAAGCCTGGTGAAGCAGTGCTGATGGCACCTTATTGCCCTTCGGATAGCCGTTTATAACCTTTTGATAAGCAAGTATCGCCTTCTCATAATCCTCTTTCATTCGGTAACATTCCCCGATCCAGAAATGGGCATTGTCAGCGAGATCGGAGCCGGGATACATCTTGAGGAATTCCTTAAATCCCTCTATGGCTTCATCATATCTGTCTTCCCTGAAGAGTCCGAGTGTTTTCTCGTAAAGGGAAGACTCGGTAGGCTTTTTCGCCGCCTCAACAGGTGCCGGCTTTTCCGGTTTCTTTTCCGTTAAGGTTTCCCTCACCTCGACCTCTTCCTTTTCGGCCGGAGGTTCTAACCCCACATGATTTTCGACCCTTTCTATCCTTGAACTCAGCTCCTGGACTCTTGAGGTAAGCTGCTTTACCTGCGACACCATGTAATCCTCTTTGTTGATATCTTCCTCTATGGTATCCTTTAATAAATGATTGTTTTCCTCTACTTTTCCAGTTAGAGTGCGTATATGATCCCTTATTTCTTTATTATCCGCCTCGAGTTGGGCCAAAGATAATCTGATGGACCCCTGCTCCTCATTGAGTCCTCTCTTTGTTTCCTTTATCTCCGCCTTGTTCTTTTCGACACCCTTTTTCAGATCCCCTATGGATTCTTCAAACCGTTTCCTGTCCTCCTTAGTCTGCCTGATAAGGGCATTCAGCTGGTTATTCAAATAGTGCACGTCCTTTTGGGAAACACAAGAAGTGAAAAAAACCAAAATGACGGAGACGGAAATGCCAATTTTTAATAAATACTTACACATTTCAGGCTTTCATCGATTGCTCAAAAAAATATTGCGTCTTTGGCCCTAACTCCTAGTACGGATTTCTAACCTTGCAACGGTTCTTGATTCTTACTCTATAACAACAAAGTCATCACGCCTGTTCTGGGCCCATGCCTTTTCGTTGTGCCCCAAGGCTATCGGCCTTTCTTCTCCGTAGCTTATGGTATCAATCCTGTCTGGGGAAATTCCGAGGGTTGTCAAAAACTCTTTTGCGCTGTTTGCCCTTCTCTCGCCCAGCGCGAGGTTGTACTCATTGGTCCCTCTCTCGTCACAATTACCTTCAATCCTCACCCGGATATCAGGGTTCTCTTTCATAAAAGCGGCTTTGCCCCTTAAAATAGGTCTGTACTCGTGTCTTATAAAAGACTTGTCAAAATCGAAATAGACGGACTTCGCCTCAAATTGTACGGCCCTTCTTTCATACCTTAATTGTTCTTCCTCTTCTGCCTCGGCTGCTTTTTCTCTTTCTTCGGCCTCTTCCAGCCTCTGGAGCCTCTCCCAAGCTTTCTCCTCCTTCTTCTCAAATTCTTTTTCTCTCTCGGCTAACTCTTTTTTTCCTTCTGCCTCGGCCTCCTTTTTAGGCGGCGCCTTGACTTCCTTTTCCTCTTCCACCACTTGCTTTTTGGCGCATGAGGAAAGACAGAAAACGGATGCGAATACAAAAGCCACCAGCACTGAAAACATTAGATTCCTCTTCATACCCCTTACCTCCTTGTTTTAGTTTATACCAATGCCTATTTTAATCTAAGATTGACCTGTACTTTTATCATTTGTAATCATTTATTTCAAGTATTTAGGTGTCGAATAATTATTTTCTAACAAAAAGAAAGGAAATTATTATTCCGAATACCTGATCCATGCAGGAGAAAGCTGATCTCCTTCAGAAAAGGTTAACTGTTTTTGGTTGTCCCCGTTTAAATTGGTCATAAATATATGGTATTGTCCACCGACCCGGTTGGAGCTGAAAGCAATATATCTTCCGTCTGGAGACCAGCAGGGATCCTCATTATCGCCCTGGCCCTCGGTTATCCTTCTTAAAGCCTTTCCGTCAGACGATATGGTAAATATATCGAAATGCCCGCCTGTATTGCTCGCATACGCTATTCGATCCAGCTTTGACCATGACGGTGATGTATTGTATCCTCCTTCATAGGTGAGTCTTTCCAACTGCCCGCTTTCAAGGTCGAGTACATATATTTGGGGGGATCCTGACCTGTTGGAGACAAAGGCCATCTTTTTCCCGTCCGGAGAAAAGGCCGGCGATACGTCAATACCCCAGTTGGTAGTCAGCCTTTTCAATCTCTTTCCTTTGATATCTATCAAATAGATATCCGGGTTGCCGCTGATGGTGAGGGTAAGCGCTATTTCTCTTCCATTCGGCTTCCAGGCTGCGGCAATATTCAAGCCCTTCCTGTCGGAGATTTTTTCGGCTGCACCCTTTGTCAAATCATGCAAAAAGAGAACCGTCCTGCTGTCACGGTATGAGGTATACAGCATCTTGTCTCCGGAAGGGGACCACCTGGGCGAAAGTGTTATGGTACCGTAACTGGTTATCTGTTTCAGGTTGTGGCCGTCAAAGTCAGAGATGTAGACCTCCTTGTTGCCGGTGGATGTGCCCGCAAAGGCCATTTTGGTCAAAAACGGCCCCCTGTGGCCGGTTAGGGTGAGGATTATGTCATCCGCTAGCCTGTGCATCAGTCTCCTTGACCGGGAAACCGAACCCAAAGCCCTTTTCCCGTAAACCTGCCTGCCAGAGAACACATCAAACAACCTAACCTCCACCTTCAGCCGGTTGCCTAGACATTCGTAGCCCCCTTTCAAGAGAAGCTCTGCTCCAATAATAGACCAATCCCTGAAATCAATTTGGTCCCTGGTAATTCCGGCCTCTGGAGATTCAATAAAGGCCGCCTTGTCCAGCAATTTAAAAAGTCCGCTCAAATCAAAATCATTGGATATTATTCCGGCAAGGCTGGAGTCTAATTCCTGTTCTTGGTTAATGCCCTGTTTCCCTAAATTCCTGAAATCCGGGACCGCAAGGGAAATCCTGCTCATAGAGGGTGAGGTTATATCTATGTAAAGCTTTCCATGTGCATCATTGGTTTGGATTAGCGCTGTGCATAAAAAAAGAATTCCAGTGCATACCCGGATAGCTGAAGCTCTATTCGACAAGATCCTCAAGATTGAATGTAATTTCGATTTCATCATACCTCTTCTTGTAGCCAGGAGGAAATTCAGGAAGTGGATCCGATTTCTCTATGGCCTTGATTACCGAATTATTAAACAATGCATCGGCGGATTTCTTATTAAACCGCATGTCCAGAATTTCTCCACTGCTTTTCACCTTTACCGTTACAACAGCCTCCGGGATTTCTCCTTTTTTTACATCCAGGAGGGCGACCGGATAAGACCAGTTATTCTTGATGATATTCTCTATTTCCATCTGATAAATAAGAATGATTTTTCCGATCAGCGGTGAGGGCACTGAACCACCTCCCCCCTCTCCTTCTTTGGAAAATCCGCTCTCTTGACTTTCGGATTCAGACAGAAACTTCCCTTTTTCTTCCTTGCCTGACTCCTGCTTTTCAGTATCCCGGACCCCTTTCTCTATCTTGGAGATAGCTTTGTCAATAAGCTCAGATGCGGAAAAGGACCTTTCCTTCTTTTTTGGAACAATTTTAGGGGAAACCCTCTTTGCCAATATAGGAGGGGCCTTTTTTTCATTCAGGGGAACCCTCTTTGCCTTTGACTCCGGTATATATGACGTTGTTTGTTTCTTGGCCGCCCTGGGCTTGGACACAACCCCGCCTTTTTCTTTTGCACCTGTTGGTGCACCGGGCTGTTCCACCAACTCTACATTGTAAACTCTTTCCCCTATGGAAGGATACTCGATTTTTTCTTGGGTTAAAAACAGGGTAAAAGATAATGCTGTCAAATGAAAAAGGAGTGATAATGCTATCATCCAGACCCATTTTTCTTCGGTAAATCCTGGACTAATGAATGTTGCTTTCATTTTTGCACAGGCTTTGTTATCATTCCCACTCTGGTTATCCCGGCAGCCTTAACCCGGGCCATGGCTTGTATTACAAATCCGTAAGATACTGCTTTGTCTGCTTGCAGGAAGATCTCCTTTTTTCTTCTGTTTGCATATATGCTTTGAAGTTTTTTCTGAAGATCATCCAATTTTACCCTGTGTTTTTCAATAAATATATCCCCCTCTTTGGTTATGCTTAAAATCAGGGGGTCCTGCCTGGTCTTTACGCTCTTGGTCTCCGTAGTGGGAAGGTCTACCTTTACCCCGTGCATCATCATAGGGGCCGTAACCATGAATATGATAAGCAGCACAAGCATTACATCCACCAGGGGTGTAACATTTATGTCCGACATCAAATCCTGATTGTTTCTATCCAAACCCATTATAAGTCGTCCCCTTATTTTTCAGCAAAGGACTTCCTGATTAAGCCCTTTTCCAATAGGCCCATGAATTCGGATATAAAATTTTCCATCTCGGTCTGAAATTTCCTTATTCTCCGGTTAAAATAGTTAAAGGCCACCACTGCAGGTATAGCTGCAGCCAGACCAGCGGCTGTGGCAATAAGGGCCTCTGCAATTCCAGGGGCCACAACCGCCAAATCCGCCGAACCAGTGATCCCTATAGACCTGAAGGAGCTCATTATACCCCAAACAGTACCAAACAGCCCTATAAACGGGGAGGTATTACCTGTAGTAGCCAGAAATGTTTGGCCTTTTTCCAAAATCGACCCCTGAGTGTACAGGATCTTGTTAACGGTCCGCTGCACACTATCCAGTATCGGATGCCGCGGCTGTAAATTAATTTGTTCATCCGGGTTCTTCTGGATCATCCTGTAACGGTTGAACTCCGAGTAACCGTTCCTGAAAATCTTGGCCAAAGGACTAAAACGCAGGGACTTGGCCTCGGTATAGGCCTTGCCTAGATCCCTGCTGGAGGAAAAAATCTCCAAAAAGGTCTCATCCTCCTCTTTAAATTTTTTGAACAGCCTTAACTTCATAAATATAATTGCCCAACAAACCACGGAAAAGAAAAATAAGGCAAAAAGGATAAATTTTACCATGGGACCGGCGTGAAAAACTATTTCCGCTATATCACTTCCGAAGGAATCAGTTTCCACTAACTTAGAAGAATATAATATGGGGTATATTTTCAGCATATTTCCCTCTAAAGACTATTTTAGGATTTTAACTTTAATAAATAATTAGTGCTACCATACTTAAACAGATTTATCAAAGTCAATAAAATATGTTGCCGCTCCGCCTTGGCTGGGATAGCTTGAAAGGGGGATAAGGCGTTATACAGAATTATTTTTCCCCTTTAATACCAATGTATTTTATGTTATTTTAACTATTATTTATCAGGAAAAAGATTAATCAAAAGTTTTGGAAAAAGCTAAACACCTAATTTAATGTTGAACGGAGAAAATGGCTGTTTTACGGGTATACACATTGATGCCGCAACCTACAAAAAAGGAATATTTATATGTTCCCAAAAAGAAGGTTCGTAGGTGCTTGGCCTGCGGCACTACCGACATTAAACCTGGAAGGCGCTATTGTTCCCCGCTTTGCAGGCAAAGATTACTTTGGGCGCTTTCCCTTTCCAAGGGTTTGCTGAGGACCTTAAATACTCATTATGCAGCATTTTCCTTTACCGATAATTATGTGGTCCTTGATGTAATACCGACATGGTCAAACAAAATATCCAGGTTTGTATATGAAAGAAATTCAGATTACTCTCCTGCCAATGCCCTAAAACAATTAATACTGGAGGCGGGCAGGGACTGGTACAGGAAAAGAAGCCAGAGGAATTCTCCCAGCAGGGTAACCCAGTCTATCTTAGAGGAAAACATTGAGGGTAAGATTAATCCTGATGCTATCAAGCCAAGTACAAAAAAGATCCCCAAGCTGTCCGCCGACCAAAAAAAGGCCCTTAAGCACCTAAACATAAATCTGGAAAATCTGGCTTTCGATGATTGTATTATGGCTGTAAAACAGGCATACAGGAATATGGCAAAGATTTACCACCCGGATCTGGGAGGTGACGGCGAGAGATTTAAACAAATAAACAAGGCCCATGAAATTATGCTGCAATGGGCTGAAGACCCCAAATTTCAACTGAACCACGCACTGCCTGGTTGCTGGTCCTATAACGGCTATCTGAACAAGTGGAGACCTCCTTTGTAAAAACAACCCTGTCAGAAGGTGATTTACAAAAGTGGTTTAAGCTAAAAACCTGCGGTTATGAGGTATCCGGATCCTTAATTAAAAGTTATTTGCCTTTTTTCCTGTTCTGTTATATAAAAACCTGGAAGTTTATAAATACATATATTGAGATCCTGCCATGGTGACATCCAAAGCTGAAAAAAAGCCACCTATAAGGCCGATTAAGGAAAAGGCCAAAGAAAATAAGCACCAGGACAGGACCGGCATCCAACAAGAATTGGAGATTTACAAGTTAATATTTGAGAGTATATATAATGGATGCATGGTCACCGACGAAAATGGTTATATTACCCACTTTAACGGGCCTTACGGACAGTTCCTCGGACTTGAACCTGCAAAACAGATAGGAAAGCACTGTACAGAGGTTATAGAGAACACACGTATGCACATTGTGGCCAAGTCCGGAAAACCGGAGATTAATCATAGCCAAAAGATTAAAGGCCAAAACATGGTAGTCCAGCGAATACCAATCAAAAAAAATGGAGAGGTTATTGCCGTTTTCGGACAGGTCATGTTTAAGGATATACGGGATGTAAGAAAACTCGCTGAAAAACTTTCCCTGCTTGAAACAAAGGTTGAATTGTACGAAAAGGAGCTCTATTCCCTTCGCTCAACCTATTACACCTTGGACAGCATTGTTGGGGTCAGCAATTGTGTGCAAGTCCTTAAAAGAGATGCACTAAGGGCGGCAGGCCTCAATTTTCCAGTACTCATAACAGGGGAATCCGGCACCGGAAAGGAGCTTTTTGCCCATGCAATCCATAATGCCAGCAACAGAAGGCTGCATCCCTTTATAAGGATAAACTGTTCCGCAATTCCCAAGGACCTTTTAGAGTCAGAGTTGTTTGGGTACGAAAAGGGTGCATTTACCGGGGCCAGCTCGAATGGTAAACCCGGGAAGTTTGAGCTTGCCCACCACGGTACCATGTTCCTGGATGAGATAAGTGATCTGCCTATAGAAATGCAGCCGAAACTATTACGCGTTCTGGAGGAAAAAGAGCTTGAGAGGATCGGGGGAAATTCCTTGATCAGGACCGATTTCCGCCTCGTTGCAGCTACCAACCAGAACCTGGAACAGATGCTGGAAGAGGGCAAATTCAGGCAAGACCTTTTTTACAGGCTGAACGTTATACCCATCCATATTCCTCCACTCAGGGAACGTCAAGAGGATATAATGCCCCTGGCAGAACATCTTCTTAAGCAAATCTGCCAGGAGGCTTCCATACCTGAAAAAAAGATTGATTTGCAGTCCCAGGAGGCATTAAAAAACTACAACTGGCCAGGCAACGTAAGAGAGCTCTCGAATGTAATCGGAAGGGTATTGTCCTATCTCGAAAAGGACACTATCCATCTCTGTGATCTTCCATTCTATTTGTATTCCAAGCATAAAAATCATAACTCTTCCAATTACTCATCCTTAAAAAATTTGCAGGCCGGTGCCGAGAAAGACGCAATACGATCCGCCCTGGAATCCACGGATTATAATAAATCACAGGCGGCCAATCTTCTTGGAATTCACCGAACCCTTTTATACAAAAAGATGAAAAAATACAATCTTTCCCTCAACCAGGAAGTGGCCCATACCTGAGAAACCCCAAAATTAGATAGCCTTTTCCATGCTAAAAACCAAACTACTGTCATGTCAAGCTTGCTTTAACGTAAAATATATGGTATATTTCTAAAAATCTTC
>CAZZPR010000073.1:0-14383 GCA_964655655.1 uncultured Desulfobacteraceae bacterium
AAGGCGCTTTTGTCCAGTGATGGTCTCCTCTATGCAATTGGCGAGGTTCTTCCACTGTTCTTTGGGAAGTTTAAAATCAACGCCCAGATTCAATATGGTTCGTTGCCGGGGGCCTCGTTCCGTCCGAATAGATTCTACGAGTTTATAGGTATAATAGTCTTTCTTGGTTTTTTTATGCCTGTGAGGGACTTTTCTAATAAACATGGAAGGTATTTTCCCACATCAGATGTCTGGTGCCAAGATATATTAATATATTTTGGCACTACAATCCTCCCGAAATGGATAAGTAGTTGAAATCATTAGATGCCGGTTTCAAATATGGCCGGATTCCGGCCATAAAATGGAAAAAAGTCACGAATTTGGGTTAAGGTAACTCCCAATTACTTTTTTACAAGAGGAGCAATTCCTTTGACGATATTAAAGTTTCATTCCAGGCATCATTAATGAGACCGGAATTCAAGATTTTTGCTTGCACGATTCAAGACATACCTTTGCAAGTCACTTTGTTATGCGTGGTGGGGCATTAAGGGATTTGCAGGAGATATTAGGACATAAAACTATGACCATGACTCTTAGATACGCTCATCTCAGCCCGGAACATCAAAAAAGATCAATATCCGTCATAAACGGTCTAACTGGCAATACCGGCAATTATAGTCACATTTTGGTCACAAAATCGAAAACTAAAAAATCAAAGATAAGCTAAGTTATTGATTTTACTGGTGAGCCGTCAGGGAATCGAACCCCGAACCTACTGATTAAGAGTCAGTTGCTCTGCCAGTTGAGCTAACGGCCCACACATTTTGTTCACGCGCCCGGCAGGACTTGAACCTGCGACCTACGGGTTCGAAGCCCGGCGCTCTATCCAACTGAGCTACGGGCGCCTGTCATTCTGTTACCTGCTTGTTTAACAAGCATATATTTTTCTGTCAATATTTAATTTGACTAAATTCCCTTGACATTTTCTCTGGTATTATTTAAAAAAACATCCTTTATGGAGTGAGAATTTATCTATACTTATTATTCAGGACGAAAAACGGTGATGTATAAATGAAGACCTTTGTGGCAAAAGAGCATGAGATAGAAAAGAAATGGCACCTTGTGGATGCCAAGGATAAGGTACTGGGCAGACTGGCAACCAGGATAGCTACCGTGCTTAGAGGGAAGAACAAGACTATTTTTACCCCTCATATGGATGCAGGTGATTTCGTGGTGGTTGTCAATGTGGATAAGGTTGTGCTTACAGGGGACAAGCTGGAACAAAAGATGTATTACCACCACAGTGGTTATGTCGGAGGGCTTAAAGGGGTTAATGCCAAAAAAATGCTTCAAAAAAAACCGGATAAACTTTTGTGGTTTGCCGTAAAGGGCATGTTGCCAAATAACAGCCTGGGAAGAAGGCAGTTGAAAAAGCTGAAAGTATATGCGGGCCCCGACCATCCTCATCAAGCTCAGTGCCCGGAAAAATTGGAGATTTAGAATGGCTGAGGAAAGATATTACGCTACTGGAAAAAGGAAATCCGCCATAGCAAGGGTATGGATGAAAGTGGGAAACGGTGACATGGTGATTAACAAAAGGCCTATGGATGAATACCTTGATACAGATACAGCAAAGATGATCGTTGGCCAGCCCATGGAGCTTACAAATACCACCGGAAGATACGATACTACCGTAAATGTTAGAGGAGGAGGTAATTCCGGTCAGGTAGGGGCCATTAAGCACGGAATAAGCAGGGCCCTTTTGAAGATAAACCCGGAATTCAGAATCCCTTTGAAAAAGGCGGGTTTTCTTGCCAGAGATTCCAGGATAAAGGAGCGCAAGAAATACGGACAGCGCTCAGCCAGGGCAAGATTTCAATATTCCAAGAGATAACCTCATATCTCTGAATATGTATTAAAAAAGGGAAGGGGTGAAACCCCTTCCCTTTTTTAATTGAATCCGGATTGAGGAGCAGCTGAAGACTGCAATATAAAAGACCAACATCCTTAAATTGATATGGGGTATAAAAGAATAGATTCCGGAAAATCCACGTCATCCGGTTTAATAAACTAACCAGGAACCGGAGTGCAAACCATGGCAAAAGACACGGTTGAAAAGAACATCAGGCTGGATATTGCCTATGACGGAACAGGTTTTTTCGGCTGGCAGAGGCAGGTTGACAAGCCCACGGTGCAAGGCATAATTGAAGAAAAAATCGGGCTGATGGTGGGCGGTCCGGTATCCTTGATCGCATCCGGAAGGACGGATGCCGGAGTGCATGCCCTGAATCAGGCGGCAAATTTCAGGGTTTGCTCTTCAATAAACCCGGAGGCCTTTCAAAAAGGACTTAACTCCCTTTTGCCCGACAGCATCGTTATACATAGGGCGGAGTACGTGCCCCTTGATTTCCATTCCAGGTATAGTGCCAGGAGCAAGGTGTATGAGTACAGGATATATACCGCCGAACCCCCTTCTCCGTTTCTCAGGCATTATGCATGGCATATCCCCAGGCCCCTTGATGCAAATGTAGTGAAGGAGTGCCTTGATATTTTGAGGGGGACACATGATTTCTTTCCTTTCTGTTCCGCAGTCGAACCGGGCACCAATACAGTCAGGCGCATAATCCATACGAGCGTGGAGCATCGGGAGGGAAACATCCTTGCAGCCTGTATAGAGGCGGATGGATTCCTCAGGCACATGGTAAGAAATATTATGGGAACCGTTATAAGGGCAGGGCAGGGGGATTTAAGCACCGGAGAATTCAGGGAGATAATGGAATCCGGAGACAGGCAGAAGGTAAAGTTGAAGGCCCCGCCCGGGGGATTGTACCTCAGGGAAGTGAGGTATTGAAACACCGTAAGAATTTAGATTTTTGAAAAAATAGGCTTATTTGTTCTAGGGCAATGATACCATTTCTTTGGTTCCAAGTCTTTCGGGCTGGTCTTTTTTCTGGTTCCTGGATACTGGTCAATGGTTGCTTGATACTGTAAAGATAAAAAAAGTTGGTTTTTAAAAACCAGGAACCAGTATTTGTTAAGTCACGAAAAGAACAGCGCCCCCCGGTAGTCCTTTCAAGAAATGGCATCATTGACCAATAGAATTAAAGCATCCTAAGTTGAGACGATGCAACAGAAATGTTAGATGGAATAATTATGGTGGATAAAAGGCCAAGGTTGATTATTATAAGCGGTCCTACTGGCTCCGGGAAAAGCACGCTGGCTGTTGAAATGGCCTTACACCTCGGGGCACAGATAATTAGCGCCGATTCCATGCAGGTCTATAAGGGCATGGACATAGGTACGGCCAAGCTAACCCTGCAGCAAAGAAGGGGAGTGGCTCATCATCTTATTGACGTCATAGATCCTGACGAGGAATTCAATGCCTCCGAATTTTTATCTTATGCACTACCCGCTATAAGGGCACTCCATGGAAAAGGGGTGCCTATTATTGTGGCAGGAGGAACCGGGCTTTATTTGAGGACCCTGCTTGGCGGGCTATTTGATTGCCCCCCCTCCGATCCGGAGTTAAGAAAAGAACTGACTGAGGAATGCAAAAGACAGGGAGCCCATTTTCTTCACCAAAGGCTCAAGGAGGTGGATATTGATGCGGCAGAAAAAATTGACCCCAACGACAGGGTTAGGATTGTCAGGGCCCTGGAGGTAATCAACCTTACCGGACGCCCTTTTTCAGAGGTTATCGAGAAGCACCGGTTTTCAGACCGCAGATTCAATTCATTGCACCTTTTTTTGAATGTGGACAGGAAAATACTATATGAAAGGATAAACCGGCGGGTGAATGCCATGATAGATTCGGGTCTTGTGGAGGAGGTAAAAGGACTTCTGGGCAGGGGATACAGCGAGGATTTAAAGCCCATGAGGGCCATCGGGTACCGGCACATTGTGGGCTATCTTAAGAGAAAATGGGGTCTGGACGAGGCTATCAGGCTTACGCAGAGGGATACAAGAAGGTATGCAAAAAGGCAGATAATATGGTTCAGGTCTGAATCAGGGGTTACCAGGATCAATCCCGAATGCAGGGAAGAGGTATTCAAAATAGCGGAAAAGTTTGTGAGACCCGATTATGAGAGCTAATGCTTGACCCAGGGTTTTTTTTAATTTAAAAAGGACCTTGATGAAAACCATCTTTATCATTCTTTAAGGAGAGTTATAATGCCTTACTTGAAAAGACTCCTGACTTTGCAGCTTCTATGCGTTTTAGTGTTGTTCGGTTGTGTATCCACCGGTGAAAAGGCCGATGTTAAAGATGTTGCACCGGAGAAGATAAAATCTATGTTCAAGGGGAAGTACGAGGTGGGTGAATATCTAAAAAAACATCAGCCCGGAACGGTAGCTGTATTGCCCTTTGAAAACGAGACGGAAAAGGAGGAGGCCTTTGAGGTTGTGAGAAAGACCTTTTACAACCACTTTAGTTCACTTCGGTACGGTGATCTGGAGCTTTTCAAAGTGGATCAGAGGTTGAAAAAAGAGGGGCTTGCAAATCCTGCGGAGATTAACAGTCTTTCGGCCCAGAGCCTCGGAAAGATACTTAATGTGGATGCGGTAGTCTATGGCAAAATTACCCATTATGACCGGGTGTATGCTGGGGTGTATTCTCATGTTTCCGTAGGTGCTTCCCTTGAAATGGTTGATACTAAAAAGGGCGAATTTCTGTGGAGCGGGGAGCACGTGGAAAAGAAAAGGCAGGGGGGTATCCCCACCACCCCAATAGGGCTGTTGATAACCGCCATATCCACCGCTGTAAATGTCAGGGAAATAGAGCTTTTCAGGGTTAGTGACGATCTCTTCAGGGACATGGTTAAAACCATTCCCGGGCCTACTTTGGCAGAGGCCTCCAATCCGCCCGAAATTAAGATGCTCGTCCACGATGCAGTGGGCTCTCCGAAGAAGGCCGGGGACATTCTTAAGGTGGTGCTGGAGGGGGAACCGAGGTATTCAGCATCCTTTGATATAGGTGATTTCAAGCGGGATATCCAGATGGAGGAGGTTCAGAAAGGTTTCTACCAGGGTAAATACCAGGTTAAGCCGGGTGATAATGTCAGCGGGGCTATAGTAACAGGTTACCTTACAGATGACAGGGGTAATACCGCCGAGTGGATGGATGTTCTGGGTACTGTTGCCATAGATACCCAGCCGCCCGATATCCCTACAGGTCTTTCCTGCATGGGTCACAATCTCGAAGTGGCCCTGAAATGGAAGCCCAACAAGGAGGAGGACCTCGCCCAATACCGGGTTTACAGGAGCAAGACTCCCCTGACCGGTTATGAATTACTTCTGAGCACGGAATTCACCGGTGCCGGCGACAGGGATGTAGAAAACTATAAGCCCTTTTATTACAAGGTGTCGGCTGTGGACAGGCTGGGCAATGAGAGCACAATGAGCGATGCAATAAAGGGCATGTCAATCAAGCCGGGTCCCACGCCTGTTTCAGGGGAGATAGTAAAGGATACTACCTGGTATGCAGGGGCCTCTCCATACATTATGGAGGGCAATGTGTATGTCAGGGCAAGGGCCACCCTGAATATAGAGCCGGGAACACGAATAGAATCAAAAGGAGGTTCCTTGACGGTTCAGGGATGTTTGAAGGCGGAAGGAGACAAGGAGGGAATGATCGTTTTTGGAGGTTTCGAGAAAAAGCCCTGGGATGGGATCATATTCGAAAGGGTTAAGGACGAAAAGAGCAGGCTTTCTTTCTGCCAGGTTAAAAACGCCCGGGCAGGGCTCAAACTCCTTTCTTCCTCTCCTCAGGTAAGCAACACGGAGTTTACAAAAAATGAAACCGGGCTGGTGATCAAGGGCTCCTTTTCCAAACCACGGATAACCGGGTGCTCAATTTTCCAGAACAGGAAATCAGGGATAAACGCAGCAGGGGCCTGTTCTCCGGATCTGGCCGGTAACGCAGTCAGGGCAAACGGGGAGCACGGCATATTATGTGACGGCGGAAACCCTGTGGTACAGGGGAATGACATAGCAGGTAATGAAAAAGACGGTATACACGTGTTATCCGGCAACCCCAAGATAACGGAAAACAATATCCACGACAACGGAAACCTTGGGATTGTAAGTTCGCCCAAGGGAGAGCCTGTTTATGCATCCCTCAACTGGTGGGGAACCAGGAACGGGCTGGAAATACTTTCCATGACACAGGGAAGGGTGATGGTGGAGTCCGCCCTTGACGGGCCTGCCCCTGAGGGAAAGCCGTTCGAAATATCAGTTTTGAAAGACCCTTTACAGGGGGAATTAACGGAAGATTCCTATCTGATCCAGGCCCACAGCCCCTATGTGGTCAAAAAAGAGCTGGTAATAGACAAAGGTGCAACCCTTTATGTCCAGCCGGGAGTGAGGTTGAATTTTGAACCCGGAAGCAGAGGAATAGAGGTTTTTAGCGGAGGCATAAACGCAAAGGGCAAGCAGGGCAGGCCTATAATATTCTCATCAAACAGCCCTTCGCCCTCCCCGGGGGATTATCTTTTTGCGGTAAAATTTTCCAGGAAGCAGGAAACCGGGTCTTTATTTGAATTCTGCAGTTTTAAATACGGGGTTAATGCCTTTATAATAGACTACGGAAAACCGGATATAACTTACAGTGTAATAAGTGATAATTCCCAGGCAGGAATCATTTGCGGAAACAATTCCTTCCCTAAGATTGAGCATAATATTATTAAAAGAAACAGCGGGACCGGGGCAATATTCTGCAAGGGCATGTCTAGTCCGAGGATCCATTACAATAATTTCGCAGATAATCCCTTTGCTATACAGAGTTATTCCAAGATTCAAATAGATGCAAGAAATAACTGGTGGGGAGAGGACCCTCCGGACGAGGGGCTTTTTATCGGCATGGTGTCCTACAGCCCCTGGTTAAAGCAGAGAATGGATATCCCTTTTGAATGAGTCGGTGTTGCAACTTTTTACGGCTATAAATTTTTTATCAGGAGGAGGCTATGAGAAGAAAGGTGCTTATTGCTACGGTGATTTTTGCTGCACTATTTTTTGTTTTACCCCTGGGAGCCGGCGCTCAAAACTATACGCAAGTCTTTGAAAACGGAAAGATAGATTGGGCTACCGGCATTGCAGAGGCCGTTGGTATCGGAGCTCCACCGGAGAAGCCGGCAAATATGGCCCAGGCAAGGGCCATGGCGAAGAGAGCCGCTGTAACTGTAGCCAGGAGAAACCTGCTGGAAATCATAAAGGGTGTCAGGGTTGATTCTATGACCCTGGTTAAGGATTTCGTGGTTGAAAGCGATATTATACGCAGCCAGGTAGAGGGATACCTGCGGGATTCTCAAGTGGTTGATATTGCGTACATGTCAGATGGATCAGTAGAGGCCACGGTGGCCATGAATACCAGGGGGGGCTTTGCCGATCTGGTGCTGCCGGGGTCGATAAAAACTATAAAGCCGGTTGAACAACCCGAAAAACCTGCTTCAGACAAAGTACGAGAGGTATATTCAGGCCTGGTTGTAGACACAAGGGATTTCCAGGTTAAGCCTGCCATGTCACCTAAGATATTGGACGAAAGCGGAAACGAGGTATATGGCTCATCTTATGTAAGCAGGGAGTATGCGGTTAGCCAGGGAATGGCCGGATATACCAAGGATTTGACCGCTGCTCAGACCAATCAGAGGGTCACGGATACACCCTTTACAGTAAAGGGTGTAAGGACAGCCAGTACCGGGGACTGCGATATTGTAATAAGCAATTCGGATGCAGCCGTTATCAAGGGCGTGGCGGAAAATCTGGAATTCCTTCAGAAATGCAGAGTAATGATTGTCTTGGAATGAGGAGTTGTCATGGATATGCTGCCCATTAAGGAATTAACAACTGTTTTTTCCACGGGGCCTATAGATGTTTTGTTGATAAATAAAAACAGGAGGATCGGCCCATGAGTAGATCTAATGTTTATCATATTATGACCATGGCCTTTTTTTGCGTTGTTTTTCTTTTAGGAGGATGTGCGCCCAAAACAAGGCCTCCCGTAAGCAACCTGGATACTCCGGAACATCACGTGTACAACGGGATGAGGTTGCTGGAAAGCGGCAGAATTTCAGATGCCCGGAGGGAATTTCTTCTGGCCATGGAACTTGCCCCCAGATACTCGCCCGCTTACAGGGGACTGGGTTTGGTGCAGGCACATGATGGGGAATTCGAGGAGGGCTTTAAGAACATGTCCAGGGCAAAGAAATATGCGGAAACGAAGAAAGACAAGGCCCTGGCCTATGTAGGATTTATGCGTTTGCACATAAATCGAAAGGGAGAGGGCTGGCTGGATGAAGTGGAAGAGAATTTCGCCCATGCAAGGGTAACGGATAAAGGTATTCCGGACCCTTTTTACTATGAAGGTATTGCCCACAAAGAGGCTTACAGGTTCGAAGATGCGGAGGAGGCCTTTGAAGAAGTATTGGAAATGAACGGCTCTTTTATTGAAAAGGCGGATCGTCAGCTCAAGCTGGTCCAGAGGATACAGAGGGCCATGCCAGGCACCATGATAGGCAAAAGGGTTGCCTTGCTGGAAAAGATAACCAGGATTGATGTTGCGGCACTCTTTGTCCAGGAACTCAAGTTGGACAAGGTTTACCAAAAGTTCAGTCCGAAAAAGATAGATGCCTCTTTTAAATCTCCGGGTGAAATGGAATCCAAAAAACAGGTTCCGGTACCCAGAGATATACAGGAACATCCCCTTAAGACGGATGCACTTACCGTGCTGGAACTTGGGATCAGGGGGCTGGGTACATTTCCTGACAATACCTTTGCCCCTGACGAGTATATTACCAGGGCCGGCTATGCAATGATGATAGCGGATATCATCTCTACTATTACAAATGACGCACCTTTGTCTACCAAGTTCATCGGCAGTGTCTCTCCCTTTGAAGATGTAAGGAAGGATGTTCCTTTTTTCAATGCTATTATGGTCTGCACCACCAGGGGTATCATGGAAAGCAGGGGGGATGTCAGGAATACTATTTTTGATCCGATGGGGAGCGTATCAGGCGCGGACGCTCTGCTGGCCCTCAGGAAGCTTAAAGAGCATCTTAAGATATTTTGATAATTATAATTCGGTTTCCAGGCCCCCCCCAGGTTGTTCCTTGTTTTACCTGACTAAGCCGAAACAGACTCATTATATTTTTATCTATTTGGATATATTTTTCTATGGCTAAATTACATAAACATGTTTCCAAGAGAAGGCATCTTTCCTTTTTTTATGAAAAAAAGTGGAATCTTTTCCTGATTACTTCTGCGGTGTTTCCTTTGATTTTTTTTATGGCAATTATTGAATTTGCCTGTCCGGTCCGGGCATCCGGAGCGAATATAGACGAGGAATACGTAGTGACCGGTACAGGTAGCATAACCCGGGAAAATATCGCAGATGCCAGGGATAAGGCTATTTCCCGGGCCTTTTCAGCGGCTGTGGAAAAATATCTTGTTCAGAGGTTGAGGCCGAGGGTTTTGTCGGAAAATTTTCAAAGATTGGATGAGGAGATAATTTCAGGGGCCAAGGATGAAATCAGGGATTATCGAATAATCACCGAGTACAAAACAGATGAGTACATCAGGATGCTGTTGAGTGCAAGGGTAAACAAGGAGGTGTTGGAAAGAAATCTCAAGAACATGGGGATCATCGAGGGGGAAGCGGTCCATATCGTGGCGCTGGTGATGGTGTCGGAGATGAAGCCCGGCCTTCCGGAGACATGCTGGTGGAATGAGGAGCACAAACAGAGATCACTCACCATTACGGAGATATCCTTGAGCAGGGTACTCGAAGAAAAGGGAATCAGGGCTCTAAACAGGCCTATTTTTATTCCCCGGGAAAAATTCGAAAAGGATATGAGAGACCTGAATCTAACAGATGAAGAGGCGGTAAAATGGGGTAACTCGTTGTCCGCGGATATAGTCATAACCGGTGAAGCTTATATACACAGCGCTTTGAAGGCCAGCGCTTTTTTAAAGGTCATAAGGGTTTCCGATGGAAAGGATATTGCGGGCGGCTTCAGGGAAGAGAGCATAAAGAAACCTTCCGACAATGAAAGCACTGCCATAGAATTGGCGGTAAATAAGTGGGCGGAAGAGGCCGTACCTTCCATAATGGAGTCTTTTAAACCCTCGAAGGAGAAGATAGGCCATATTATTATAACTGTAAAAGGTCTCAGGAGTTTTCGGGAATTTCTGGACTTCAAAAGATTTTTATCGGAAGATTTTCAGGAAGTAAAATCGGTTATTGAAAGGAGTTTAAAGGGAAATACGGTGAAGTTTTCCACAGAACTAGAGGGTGATTCCAAAAAGCTGGTTGAAAAGTTGAGACATCATGATCGAAAGCCCTTTCCGTTCGACATAATAGATGTGGAAGAGAAAGGGTTTACCCTGGTTGTAATATGACCGTTCCCAACATGATAACTATTTTGAGGGTATTGCTTGTACCCATTTTTATTATTTACATGCTTCAGGACAGGGGTCTGGCCTCACTTATTATATTTTTGGCCGCCGGAGTGAGCGATGCACTTGATGGATTGGTAGCAAGGATTTTTCACCAGAAGAGCAACCTGGGCGCCTATCTCGATCCTTTAGCGGACAAGCTTCTTCTTATCACCGCATACCTGACTCTGGCCATATACAAAATGGTCCCTCCCTGGCTCACGGTCTTGATCATAAGCAGGGACGTTATTATCTTGCTCGGAGTTTTGATCCTTTATATGGCGAATTTTCCGGTCAAGATCAGGCCGGCTTTTTTGAGCAAGGTCACCACCTGCCTGCAGGTATCGGCAGTGCTGGTTGTTCTTTCGGAAGGTTATGTAAACCTGCAATTTCTGAAAACCCTGTCATTTTGGCTGGCCGGAATATTTACCATTGCCTCCGGTCTTCAGTATATCAGATGGGGACTTATGATTATCAACAGGAACCAGGACAGCAATTTTACTGCTTGACATAAAGTATGGGCTGTTGATATCAATAAATGCTGTATTTAGGCGCGTAGCTCAGGGGGAGAGCGCTACCTTGACACGGTAGAGGTCACGGGTTCAAATCCCGTCGTGCCTACCACCTTTCCCAAGTTTTTAAAACCTGTGTGTCAAGAAAGTGTGTCAATCGGAGTGCCATGAAAAGATCATTGACCGCTTTTTTTGATGCTGATTCTTCTTCTATTATTTTCTCCTTCCTTAGCATCAGCAGAATGGGATGATGAGCTCTGGAAAAGTTATTAAAACAATGCACTCGTGTTTTCGGGTCATTTACAAAAAGAGGAGTATAAAATTTTTTCAGCGGCGGGAAGCGGTCTCTGTTTCCGGCTTTGTAATCACGATCATATGATGGTTAAAGAGCTCTTTTGCCACCCTCAGCACATCCTCAGCGTTTACGGCCCTGATGAGTGGAGGGTATCTCTCATCGTAACCGCTGCCAAGTCCAAGGAGCTCGTCCAATGCGGAGCTTGAAGCCTGGGCGGAGGTTTTTTCCAGGCGGAGCTTGTGCATTGTTATGCACATGTCCTTGGCCCTGTTGAGGGTCTCGGCATCCACCTTGCTTTTTTGGATCAGCTCCATCTTCTCTTTGATTATCCCGACCACCTTGTCGCAGTTATTCACCGTGGTCTGAGCTAACACCCCGAAGTATCCCCCATCTATTCCGAATGAGGGGTATGCATGCACATAATAAACCAGGCTTCTATCTCCCCCTCTAAGTGCGTCATGGAGCCAACCGCTGGGATATCCTATACCGGATATGATAGCATCTATTACATGTACCACGGGCACGTCCCTGTCCCGGATGGTCAGCCCGTTGTATCCCGCGAGGATTGCTGCTGAAGTTTTGTCCGTAGTCCTTTCTATGGATGAATCACTATTAATGTTGCTGGTTTCCGCTGCAATGGAGGATTTCTTCAGATTACCAGGCTTGAAATGCCTGAACGCGCGTTTGACCCTGCCCGCAACTTCCGTTGGCTCAATATCCCCGAACACGGCCAGCACGGAGTTGTTGGGCATGATAATCGAATCGTAAAATTTTCTTATCTCCTTTCTTGATAAGGATTCTACTGATTCCCTGGTACCTATGGTATCATTCTTGTAGGGGTGGTTTTCGTAATAAAGCTCCTTGAATATCCTGGTTATCTCCTTGGCCCAGTTTTCATCCAGCCTCTTTATTTGAAGAAGGGTCTCCTTTCTCTGCTTTTCTATTTCCTCCGGAGAAAAGCTGGGGTTTTGAATTACGTCTGCAAGCAGATCAAGGGCGGTATCGAAATGTTCCTTCAGAACCGAAACGGATACATAAACCGAGTTTTGGCCGGAACCCGAGTTTATGGATCCGCCAAGGTTTTCAACCGTGCCGGCGATTTCCATTTTGTCCCGGGTCCTGGTACCCTTGGTAAGGAGTTCCGCCATGAACCGGGAGATACCGTTTTTTCCTTCCGGTTCATAACGGAGGCCCCCTTTTGCGAAATACTCGAATATCACTACCGGGATCGAAGGGTTTTTTTTCATCAGCAATTTCATCCGATTGGGCAGGGACACCTCTTTGATGGAATGTTTTTTATCAGGCCCTTGAGAAACCAAGCTCTTGAGGGCTGATGAGCTTTGTGGCGGCTTGATAACCGCTGTGGTCATGTGCTCCTCTTTAATGTATTTCTTTGCCACCCTCCTGATGTCGGCCGGGGTAACCTGCTCGATTCCGGATACGTATTTCTCGCTGAAGTAGGGATTTCCTGTAGACATCCAGTCCCTGGCCAGTTGACTTGCCTGGTTCTGCATGGACTCCTGGGAAAAGACGAAGTCCGCTGCCACCTTGTTTTTCGCCCCTTCTAAAGCCTTTCGGCCTATGGGGTATTTTTTGATATCAGTCAGTTCTTCCCAAAGGGCCTCAACGGCCTTGGACAGGTTTTCGCCGGAAAGGTCCATGGACACTAAGAGCTGGCCCTGCACGAATGAAGGGGTCCAGCTTCCGCAGCCCACATCCAGAACAAGGCCCTTTTGATCACGCAGCTTTCGATAGAGCCTTGACGTCCTGCCGTCGCCAAGGGCAACCGCCAGTACGTCAAGGGGGTAGAGGTCCGGATGGCTCAATTTGACGGTTCTAAAGCCTATCTGTGCCTGGGTAAGCCTGGCCATGGGCACGGACTTTTCCGCGTGTCTTGGTGCCAGCTGTGGAGGTTCCTCGGGGAGGACATACGGAGGTTTTACGGCATTTTTTAATTCGGATGTCAATTTAACAACCTCTGCCAGGGCCTCCTCCTTTTTGAGGTTTCCAACTACCGAGACCACCATGTTGTCAGTGGTGTACCAGCGGCGGTAATGTGACACCAGGTCGGCCTTATCCATCCGGAGGAATATCTCTCTTTCCCCGATAACGGGATATCTGACGGGATTTTCGCGGTAGGCCGTTTTCATGAAAAGAGACCAGAGCTGCCTTGAAGGGTTATTTTCATTCATCTGAAATTCCTGAATGATAACCGGCTTTTCTCTTTTGTATTCACTTTCCTTGAACAGGCAGCCTGTAACGTAGTTAAGAAGAATTTCCAGTGCATCCCCGTAATGATGCCCGGTGGTGTTAATATAATATCCGGTTTTGTCGTAGCTTGTGTAGGCGTTTGTGGCGCCCCCCAAGGCCTGGACCTTCTCTTTAATCTCAGACTCGGTATACCTGGAGGTGGTGCCGCCGGAGACCACGTGTTCCAGGTAATGGGAAATACCTGCTCCGGTTCTGTCACCCTCGTAGACAGATCCCGTTTTTACCAGGACCTCGCAGGACACCACATCCGACGTATGCACCTCCCTGATCAGTATGGTCATTCCGTTTTTGAGCACTACGAATAGATCGCTTTCCCTTGAGGGTATTTTTCTTTCTATGAGGGATTCGGTACCTGTCTTGCCCTGGATTTTTGATGTTGAGCCTTCTCCTTTTTCTGTATAGGAGTAGGAAGCCGGGCATAAAATTAAAAAGACAGCTATTACAGCGGCAAGGAATATAATTGCCCTGGCGGGTAAGATCTTTAATCGGGTTCCTGTCATAATATCTCCGTAAATATATTTTAAGCAAAAATTTTATGCGTGCAAGTATTTCTTCCTGTATACAGGTGGCACTGATTTTTTGCTTGGCTGCACACACATTAAGAATAACAGCGTCCCGTTAATCATATTTCACCTTGTCCCGTGGCAACCCCTGCCGGAGCCTGAAAAACGCTTGAAGATGTGCCTTGTTTGTATCCATAAGGGGTTCATATTTTTTAGCAATCATAATGTATTTTCCATAAATGCCTTAACTAAAGTTTCGCAGTTAAATTTTAATGTAAAAGAGGGATAATATTCTGAAAATATTAATAAAATAGTTGAAAGGCAGCTCCTGAATTAGTATATTTGAAATCCCCGATGGCCACTTCAAAATCCCCCACTTGTGGCCGGGTCAAAATCCC
>CAZZPR010000074.1:0-14360 GCA_964655655.1 uncultured Desulfobacteraceae bacterium
CATCCTCTGGGCTTGCTGGAGCTGGGATTCCATTTGCTTTTGCTGGGTGATGTCCAGAAAGACGGTCATGATAAAGGTCTTTTTGCCCAGCTTGATCATCCTTGAAAACATAATTCCGTTAAGGACCCTTCCGTCCTTTACCTTGAAAACCATCTCCATTCCGTGGACTTCATCCCTTGACTTGACTTGCTTCAGAAACTTTTTCCTGTTTTCCTCGGGGTAGAAACCCAGTTCGGTGGTGGTTCTTCCGAGGAGCTCCCACTTTGTATACCCGGTAATTTCACAGAATCTGTGATTGACATCTACTAATGTGCCGCCTTCCACCTCGGTAACCGCAATCGGCTGGGGGGATAATTCAAACAGGCCCCGGAAGCGCTGCTCGCTTTCCCGCAGGGCCTCTCTAGCCTCCTTTTGCTCTGTAACGTCCCTGACAATCCCCCTTGCCCCTGCTATTTGGCCACCTTTATACAAGGGAACGGAGTTTACCTCTCCAATAAACCTGGAACCGTCCTTACGTACAAAAACCCTCGCTCCCACTATTGATTTGCCATTGTATATATCCTCCAAGGCCTTTTTTGATGCCGGCCTGCTCTCCTCCGCCACCACATCCATAACCCTTATCCGGTTGATAATCTCCTCCCTTGAATAAACGAACATCCTTGTAACCGCTTGGTTGACATATGTAAAGTTACCCTCAAGGTCAAACTCATATACCCCGCTGGGGAGCGAATCCGCAAGAAGCCGGTATTTTCCCTCGCTTTCCTTGACCGCGGCCTCCATCCTTACGGATTCGGTAACGTCCCTGTAAATTCCGTAGGAGCCTATAACCTCTCCCTTTATAATGACCGGCACCCCCAAAAATTCCACCTCCAAAAGGGTGCCGTCTTTCCTGTAACGCCTGCCGGATCCCTCCACCGATTCCCCCTTTAAGGCCTTCCGGGTAAACCCAGCGGCCTCCGCCGAATACTCTTCCCTTCCGATAAGTTCATCCAGGTTACTGCCTGTTATTTCCGGCTCCTTAAATTGAAACACCCTTTCGAAACAGGGGTTGCATGAAGTAATGTTTCCCTTTAGGTCAATGGTGACTATGGACAAGGGGTTGTGCGTAAAAAACGAATCCATGAAGCCGGCTTTGACCTTCAAACCGGAGATCTCGCTCTCAAGGGTTTTTACCTTTTCTTCAAGTTCCCGGTATGTTGGTTTTTCGGCCATAAAGCTCTCCTACCTTACCGGACTGCCGGACTGAAGGCAGGTCAATCCTGCTCCAGCATATGCTTCAAGCTTACGGAAACTCTTTCCACCAGGTCAGGAATATCCTTTTTTTTATAATCCTCAGTTCTTACCGGCTGCCCAACCCTTATTCTAATGACGCCTGGGTAAATCTTGAAACCTCCCTTTTTCATGATCCTGTTGCTTCCCTTTATGGCTACCGGTATCACTGGAATACCCGAGCCCTGGGAAAGCTGAAAGGCCCCTCTTTTCAAGGGCTGCAATTTCCCGTCCACGCTTCGTGTGCCCTCGGCGAATACCAGGAGCGATTTACCGTCTCTTAGTATATCCAATGCCCCTTTAAATGTAAACCTGGCCCTTGCAGGGGAGGAACGGTCTATGCTTATGTATCCCAGTTTCCTTGTCCCCCATCCGATAAACGGAATACTTACCAGTTCCTGCTTCAAAACGAATTTGAAGTCATCCGGCAAATATGCCATGAGGGAAAAGATATCAAAAAAACTCTGGTGGTTTGGAATATAAATGTAGTTTTTGCCCTGGGTTATATTTTCTATTCCGGTGATCTCCACCTTTACCCCGGAGGCCCAGATTATCATCCTGGCCCATGGTGCGGCACAGTAAAAATGCATTTTCCTGCTGTCAGAGGAAAAAATGGATAATAAGAAAAGAATCAGGGCCCAAAATAGTGTATTAACCACTATAAATGCCCAGAGGAAAATAGACCTGATCATATTAAGTTATGCCCTAAAAATAACTGTGCAATCCCGGCAGATAATTCACCCCGAAATAGGTAAACAAAACGCATGCGAACCCCACAATGCTCATTACAGCCATCCTTTTGCCCCGCCAACCGCGGACAAACCTGGAATGAAGCATCGCCGCATATATAAGCCATGTTATAAGGGACCACGTCTCCTTTGGGTCCCAGCTCCAGTAAGATCCCCACGCGGAGTAAGCCCATACCGAGCCCGTAATAATGCCCAGCGTTAAAAAGATAAACCCGATAACTATACTGTTATAGGTAAGATCGTCCAGAACCTCCTTATCGGGCATAAATTTCAAAAATTTCCATGCGCTGGATTTCTCATTCAATCCCCTTAAAAGGTAAATCAAACCCAGTCCGCATGCTATGGTAAACGCGGCATACCCCAGAAAACATGTAATAACATGGCTTACAAGCCAGTTGCTCTGGAGCGCCGGGATAAGCGGCTGTATCCTGCTGTTTACATTCGGCGAAAAGGAGGCATATGCCATTGAAAGAAAGGCAAAGGGCAATACAAAGGCACCGATGGCCCGGTTTTTTATCTTCCGCTCCAGGATAAGGTAGAGCAGCACTATGGTCCAGGCAAAAAATATCAGGGACTCATAAAGGTTTGAAAGGGGCGCATGGCCTATTCCCATGCTGTAGGACTCAACCCACCTCAATATAAGGGCAAAGGTCTGAACTATCAGGCCGGAAAGCGCTGCGACAAAGGCAACGGGGCCCCATATTTGCCTTCCGGTAACCGCCCTGAAAATATAAAATACGGCTGAACCCAGATATATAAATGTTACCCAGCTCAGGATAATGGTATTTATCATAGCGCAATCCCGTGGAGTCAAATCTCAAGCCAGATGCCTGGATTTTATTCCATCTTTTATTTTCTTTAATTCCCGTTCAAGCCCGGCCGGATCTTTATTGCTTTTTCCGGCAAACTCAATTTCACAGGCCCCTTCTTCCCTTTTTACCCTTATCCATATCCTCCTGTGAGACGCGAAAAAAGTAATGAACAGGCCGCTTATTATGATAAGGGCCCCGATTCCGGCGATAAGCACCCCCGGGTCATGGCTCACCTGAAGGCCCGTGTAATAGCCCTTTTTTAAACCCTCCAGTTTAAAGGTGTAAGGGCTGTAAAGACCGGGATTGAATTTGGGAACCTTCCGGAATAGATCGGGCACGGCCTGCTTAATCCTTTCTATATTCTTGAATACCCAAATTTGGACACGCTCGCCCTCAAGAGGGCTTATCCCCAAAAGAACTGCCGGCCCCATGGACATAAAATTACCCTCTACCCTCAACACATCAACCTGTGCACCAGTCTGCCCGAGTGAAAAGGATTCCCCCGGGCCTGCTTCTACAATATGATTATCACCGCCGCCGTCCGTCAACCTGATCCGGGCCTTTCCCTCACTGGTATGTCCATAACTCGCCTGGTAAAACCTTATCTCCTCGAATGTTATGGGATGGTTTACCAGCAAAGGCCCCTGAAAGACCACCTCTCCCCTTTTGATAAAGCTCAATTGAGATTTATATTCCTTGGGCATTCCATTTTCGTAGAAATCGATTGAAAAATCGTCACACCTAACGGTAAACCCTAGTTTCTTAACCCCTTTTTGCCCTCCCAAATAGACCACATCCGCGGAGTCTCCTTCCGGTATGTTCACGAACCCGTCAAACCCGAACAAAGAGCCTATTATTGCACCTGTAATTATCACAAGCACGCTCAGATGAACAATATACACGCCGAAATTTGAATAAGCCCCTTTTTCCCCGTAAAAATAGGTAACATCATCCTTGTCCTTTCTTCCGGTCCTCTTGTATCGCCTTGAAAGGGTGGAATATATGTCCTCGACAACCTCACCTGCATCCTTGTCTGCCTTTAATCTCCTGTCCTGCGCCAGGTTCTGGAATGGTTTTTCTCTATCCGGAGAAGGCGTATCACTGTAAAGCCTCCATGCAGCGGGTATCCTTTTAAGAGAGCACACTATCAGGTTTAAAGAAAGCAGGACCATGAGTATTACGAACCAGATGGAGTGATATAAATCAAAAAGCTGAAAATACTCGAAGGCCTTGGCCAGCCCGGGGCTAAGGTTGGCAGGCGGCCCTGCCGCTCCGTACTGCTGGGGAATGACCGTACCCAGTATAGAGGCCGCCGCAATAATAATCAAAAGTGCAACGGTAAGCTTAAGAGAGGAAAAAAAGGATAAAAATATTTTTTTCATCTAAACCTCGGGATCCCTTATCTCTTTATCGGTAAGATAGCAGGCCGGGTCCTCACCCCATATATCACCTGTCACTGCTTCCGCCCTGGCGCGAAAGTTGCCGCCGCAGATATCCAGCCACCTGCAATCCACGCACCTGCCCTTTACGTACCTCTTCTTATCCTTCAAATTTTCCATCAGGGAGTTATCCGTACCTGACCAGATGCTGCCGAATGGACGGGACAATACATTGCCAAAGGAATGTTGGCGCCAGAATTGATCCGCATACACAGTTCCATCCCAGTTTATGCACCCTATTCCATGGCCGGAGCTGTTTCCCCCGTTCATCTTTAAAAGTTTCATCACTTCTTCAGATCTGGGGCTTTTCTCCCTGAGCATTCTGAGATATACATACGGGCCGTCCGCATGATTGTCCACGGTCAAGACCTCTTTTTCCAGTCCCCTGTCGTGCATTTCCTTTGTACGGTCCATTATAAGGTCCACCGTTCGCCTCGTTTCATCATGGGATAGGTCCTGTTCTATCAAATCAGATCCCCTTCCCGAATACACCAGATGATAAAAGCAGATACGGCCTGTTTCCGTGTTCTCCAAAAGATCAAATATGGCCGGCACCTGGTCGGCGTTCAGCGTGTTCATGGTGAACCTTAAACCTACCTTGAGTCCGGCCTTGTGACATTTCTCTATTCCATTCAGGGCCATTCGAAAGGCGCCTTTTACTCCCCTGAATTTGTCATTTACCTCTTCCATGCCGTCTATGCTTATGCCAACATAGGATGCGCCCGCTTCCTTCAATTCCATGGCCTTCTTTTCATCTATAAGGGTGCCGTTGGTGGATATAACCGCTCTCATGCCTTTCTCTGCGGCATGTTCTACAAGGCTTATCAAATCTTTTCGCATCAAGGGTTCCCCGCCGGAGAAAAGGATAACGGGCACCCCGAATTCTGCCAAATCGTCCAGGAGGCGAATTCCTTCCCCCGTGGCTAATTCCCTGTCAGAGGTTTTACTCGTCGCCCTGGCATAACAGTGGATACAATTTAAGTTGCATGCCCTGGTGATATTCCACACCACCACTGGTTTTTTATCGGATGAAAACTGCAGGAGCCGGGAGGGCAATCTTCGGGAATCCCTTCCGTATCTGATGGGATCGGAGGCCTCCACAGTGCCGCAGTATAACTTGGATATGCCAATCATTATTATCTTCCCGGGGTATCTTCACCCCTTTGACCAAAAATTCCCGGTTTCGAGATTTTTTCCATAATCGAATCTGTTAAAGCCTGATAAAGCCATCAACCAAATTAATCGAAAGAATCATTCTTGAATGAAGCAACCATTTCCTTATACTCTTCCTTGCTCTTTGATTCCGAGAAATATCTCATGTAACTCTCACTTACCATGTCGAAGGCGTGGTTAATATGGTTGCAAAGGAATCTTTTCGCCGTTGTATAGGAACCCTTGGTGATGGCATCCCTGACCTGTTTGTGCTCACCCAGGGAGATTTTTCTGGTTTTAGAAACGGCAGACCACTGCAAATACTGATAGCGGTAAACAGTGTAGATTATCCTTCTGTATAGATTGCTAAGCCGTGCATTTTTCGCACTGTCCACGAGCTGGACATGAAAATCAACGGTAGCCTTGAAATAATTAATCTTCTCTTCCGGCGAGGATTCATCACCCGGTTTTACAGCACCGTCGTCTAAATATGGGTCAAGATGGGAAACATCTCTCACGTGCATGTGGCTTAAAAGGTCAATTGCATAGCACTCCATCATTTTCCTGACCCGGTAGGTTTCAATACAATCCTGCAGGGAAAGATCTGTCACACAGGTTCCCTTTCTGGGGATATAAGTGACAAGATTTTCGTTTTCCAGGGCTCTCAATGCCTCACGCAAGGGAGGTCGGCTTATATCAAGTTCGGATGCCAATTTAAACTCGTTTAGTTTTTGTCCGGGCTGCAAATCTTGAACAACGATTCTATTGCGCAAATAATCCAGCACACCATCAAATACACTTTTTAGTTCCATGAGAGATATTCCTTTAAGCTCATTTCTATTTTAGCTGTTTATTGTCTTCAGGAAAAACTTTTACATTATATTTAATTAATTTCCCACTGGTATTCCACCCCTGGGCAATTATTTTTTGACCACCAGGCATCCCGCAATCATGTCGTGAAGGCCCTGCTTCTTTGCGGTGAACCCTGTCATCAGGTATCCGATCATAAGGAAAACTGCGGAAAGGATCTTGCTGAAATGCCTTGCAGTGGCCCTGACAAAGGATATGGGGTCCCCGGACGTATCGGTTACCTTGATGCCAAGGGCCATCTTACCCAGGGTTCCCTGGGTGGAGGAACTTTCCATAAGGCTGAAGTAAAGCCAGCCTGTAACGACTCCGGCAACATTTCCCAAAGGTCCGTGTCCTCCTGATGAAACGCCATGAAATCCGAATGCAAAGCCCATTATAAGGCCTGCCGCAAACCCGAGAAACATTAAAACGGGAACATCCACTATAAACGCAGCGAGCCTCCTCCAAAACCCGGCATAAACAAAAAATTCGCTATGCTCCGTTATGAATTCAAAGTCACTGAATCCTCGTATATCACCTGAATCTGAAAAAGAGTGGGCCGTCGTTCCCAATCTATTAACCGGCTCGGGTCGGCCTTCTTGCTCAGGCCTCGATTCCCATCCGGGGATTATTTCTATCCTGGCACCACATTTTTTGCAGGTGGCTACAGCCTTGTTTCTGCCTTGCAATTTTTCGTCCGGGATTCTGTAACCTGTGTTGCATACTGGACAAACAACTTTCATGGCCATCTCCAAAGTTTACGCGCTGAATCCTTAAAGCACAGATTGAGACCCTTGAATAACTCATATTCTTAAAGATAGTGGTGCTTTTCTTCTGTTCCGGGTCTCCCGGCAGTCACATCCGAAAAGCATCACCATCTTTTTATGGAAAAGTTAGTTCTCATCCCTGTAGATTTTCCTTAATTTAGGTTTTTGGATCTTCCCGGTGCTATTCCTGGGGACCTCCCCGAATATTATTCTCCTGGGCCTCTTGTACCTCGGCAATTGCTCGCAATAGGAATTTATATCCTGCTCGCTCAATGTCCTGCCCGGTTTAACCTTTATAACCGCGGCCGGGATCTCTCCAAGCCTCTCATTTGGAATTCCGATAACAGCCACATCCTGAATATTGTCGTTGTTTGAAAGAAAGTCCTCTATCTCCACCGGGTATATATTCTCACCGCCGACGATAATAATGTCTTTCTTGCGGTCCACAAGCCATATAAAGCCGTCTTCGTCCATTTTGGCCATATCTCCCGTTAGAAGCCATCCATTGCGAATCTTGCGGGCGGTTTCTTTCGGTGCCTTGTAATACTCCTTCATTACTCCCGGGCCTTTTACCATCAATTCTCCTGTGCTCCCTCCGGGCAAGGGGTTCAGGGAATTATCCACGATCCGGCACTCCCAATCAAATCCCGGGACACCTATTGCCCCTATCTTATGTGTATTTTCCATGCCGAGATGAACACAGCCCGGGCCGGAGGCCTCGCTAAGTCCGTAGTTGGTATCATATTCATGCCCGGGAAATATCTTTTTCCATTTCCTTATGAGGCTCGGTGGGACCGGCTGGGCGCCTATATGCATCAATCTCCACTGGTCCAGGGAATAATCTGAAAGGTTTACATCACCGTTTTCTACGGCCATAAGGATATCCTGTGCCCAGGGAACCAGGAGCCACACGATAGTAATCCCCTCCTCGGATATAACCCTCAGGATCCAGTCAGGCCTTACCCCCTTAAGTATAACCGCCCTGGCCCCCACAATAAAATTACCGAACCAGTGCATCTTGGCCCCGGTGTGGTACAGGGGAGGAATGCACAGAAAATTGTCCTCGTGGGTCTGATTGTGGTGCCGGTTTTCAACTATGCATGCGGCCTCCAGGTTTCTGTGTGTCAAAAGAATGGGCTTGGGTGTACCCGTGGTTCCGGAAGTAAAATACAGGGCGGCCTCTTCTTCAATGCCAATTTCCACATCCGGATTCACCGGGGAGCTGTCTTTTAAAATCTGCTCATATTCCACTGAGTATTCCGGTTTGAGCTGATCCGGGCCGGAGAATATGAAATATTCTATGGTCCCTAGCTCTCCCTTGATCTCATTTATTCTTTCTACAAACTCCTTGCCGAAGATTATAGCCCTGGGCTCGGCCATACTTATGCACATCCCTATCTCCTGGGCGGAAAACCTGAAATTCAACGGCACCGCCAAAGCCCCTGTCCTCAGGATGCCGAAGTATGCTGGCAGCCACTCCAGGCAGTTAACCATGAGATGGATAACCCTGTCACCTTTTCCGACTCCTTTTTCCCTTAGTGCATTGGAGAATCTGTTTGCCAGGTCATCAAATTCCCTCCATGTAATTTCCGTCCTCTTGTTTTTTGAAGGCTCCCTTTCTATAAGTGCAACCTCCTCGCCGTACATACGGGCATTCCTCTCCAGTATCTGAACTATAAGCATATCCATTCCCTTTTTTGAACCCTGAATATCAAACATATAGAATCCAGTCAATTGAATGTTACATTTAAACCCGGATTGTACAGCAGCCAACTACTGCACAATCCGGGTTTAAAAAATCTATTAAAAAAATATTGACATTTTAAAAAATCTGGATTAGAGGTTCTTATTTTGAGGAATAACATGGCTAAGAGAATTACAGACCAAAAGGGTAGATTCACTTACTTTTTTAGCTTCCGTTTTTTTGGGGTGGTCTGCCCGACAGGCTCTTAGCCTTATAACATATCTTTTAGAGCCGCGGGCAGATCAAAATCTCCCGCGGCTTTTTTATTAATAATTCCAAAAGCAGAAAGGGGGAAACCATGAGAAGATGTATTTTAATTCTTTTGGGGATCGCGGTACTAATCTCGGGTCCGGCTGCCATGGTGGGGGCTGAGCCAATAAAGGTGGGTGCGGTTATCAACCTGACCGGACCGGCTTCCACATGGGGTCAGTTCCACGCCAAGGGCCACAAGGATTATTTCAGGTACGTAAACGAGGTTAAGGGAGGTGTCAAGGGCAATAAAATAGACATGACCCTGGTGGATCATGCATACAATGTTTCCGAAGGTGTGGCGGCGGTCAAAAAATTCTGTACCCGGAAAAAAGTAGACATGCTGGCTACATGGGATGCCGGTACCGGTATATCGGTCAAGCCCATAATCAAAAGGTACAGGACACCTACCATCAATTACTCGGTACCCTGGGAGGCCCTTGAGCCGCCTATTGACTACTTTTACTTTCCCTTTGGGAGCTACAGGCTTGATTCCCAAGCAATACTGGAATACATCCGCGCCATCCATCCGGGCAGTGAATCACCCAAGGTGGGTCTTTTGACCTATAACAACGCCTATGGAAGGACGGTACACAAACCCTGCCGGGAATACGCAGAAGGTCATGGAGTGGACATCGTTGGCATCGAGGAGTTCCCAGCAAAAACCGTGGATCTTACTACCCAGCTCCTTAGATTAAAACAACAGGGGGCCCAGTACATATTCATGCAAATACTCCCTGCAAGTATAATAACAGCCTTTAAATCAGCGGACCGAATCAACTATGACCCCCAATTTTTTGCCACCTGGACTGCAACCGATCCGGACTTTTTTAAGATGGGCAAGGGACTCATAGGAGACAGGCTGGTGGTTCAATTCTGCGGCTGCCTGCCTGGAGACGGAACACCGGGCATAAAGCTCCTGGAAAATTTGTGGAAAAAATATAAGACAGTGGAAAAATTCGATTTCGCCTACTGGGAAGGTGTTACCATAGCATCCATCATGGAAAGGGCATTTCAACGCTCCCTGGAAAAATTCGGAAACACGGATTCCGTATCCATAAACAAGGCCATGGAAAGCTTCCGAAACGAGGATTTCGGTGGATTAGTGCCTGATGTTACATATACGGAGAACAACCACGAGGCCTCCTTTACCGGAAGGATCGTCAAGGTAAATGAAGATGCCACGTACACACCACTGACCAATTTCTATACTCCGGGAAAGGAAAGCATCAAGCTTCTAAAGAGGTGATTAATGAAGAGCTTTAGGAGTCAGCCCAGCATTTTCGCCTCTAAATACCCTGAAGAAAAAAGGGCGGAGCTGGAGGTAAGAAACCTGTACCTGCAATTCGGAGGAGTAGTAGCCCTGAGTAATATCGAACTTTCCGTGCACACAGGGGAACTCCTGGCGATAATAGGCCCCAACGGTGCGGGAAAGACAAGCCTTCTGAATTGCATTACCGGCTATTACAGGGCCAAAAGCGGTAAAATCTTTTTCAACGGAGAGGATATAACCTCCATGTCCACCCATCATCTAACAGGGCTGGGCATTGGAAGGACTTTCCAGAACATAGAACTGTTTCCTGGAATCAGTGTTCTATCCAACATGCTTCTGGCCAGGCACATTCATGCAGGTTATGGCATAGGCTTGGCCTCCATCTTTTCCCCGTCGGTCAAAAGGGAAGAGGTTAGACACAGAAAGGTGCTCGAGGAGATTATCGACTTCCTGGAAATACAGGCCATAAGAAAAACCCCGGTGGGATCGCTTCCCTACGGCCTGCGAAAAAGGGTAGAACTCGGCAGGGCATTGGCGCTGGAGCCCAAGCTGCTGGTCCTGGATGAACCCTTCGCCGGAATGACCTTAGAGGAAAAGGAAGATATGGTGCGCTTCCTGCTGGAACTAAACAGGGGCTGGGGGCAGACCATAATGCTCGTGGAGCACGATATGTCGGTGGTCATGAGTATCGCCCAGAGGATCATGGTCCTGGATTTCGGCGAAAAAATAACGGAGGGGTTGCCTGAAAACGTTCGAAATCATCCCCGGGTAATCAAGGCCTATCTCGGAGATGCTGTAAAAATTTAAGGAAATGGATATACGAGATTTAGATAAATATACCCTGCCCCAGCTGCTGTCTATACAGGCACGGGACCTTGGATCCACCCGGACAGCCATTCGGGAAAAAAGCTTCGGCCTATGGCAGGCATATAGCTGGCGTGACTATTTCCAGTATGCCAAGGAAACAGCACTGGGCCTTGCGGCGCTCGGGCTGAAAAGGGGCCAAAATGTGGGGATAATAACCAACAATCACCCTGAATGGTTGTTTACTGAACTGGGGGCCCAGGCTCTGGGGGCCGTAACCCTAAACCTCTTTACCTCGTCTGTCGCCAAGGAACTGGCCTTTGGCTTATCCCGGGTGGAGGCCGCCTTTGTAGTAGCTGAAGATCAAGAACAGATCGACAAGCTCCTGGATCTGAAAAAAGAATTGTCCTTTGTGAAAAAGGTGATATATATCGATCCTACGGGCATGAGGACCTATACTAATGACCCGTGGTTGATAAGCTTTAAGGAACTGCTCGAATTAGGGCAGGATTTCGAGGGGCAAAATCCGGATTTCTTTGACCGGGAAATGGAAAAAGGCGAACCCGGTGAAGTGGCCTTAATGATAATGACCTCCGGTACCACGGGTATTCCCAAGCTGGCCATGATCAAACACCAAAATTTTACCGAAATGGCCAGAAAATGGCTGGAGACTTCGCCTCTCGGTGTCGGCGATAACTGGATTTCCATTACCCCCCCGGCATGGATTGTGGACCAGTTCTGGGGGGTAGGTATAACCCTTGCGGGCGGAATGGTGATGAATTTTCCCGAGACCGCTGAAACCGTTGAGGAGGATTTCAGGGAAATAGGGCCAAACGTGATTATCACCGCCTCCAGGTTCTGGGAAGACCTTGCATCCTTAATCAGGGTAAAGATAAACGACGCGGGTTTTATCAAGCGCTTCCTGTTTCGAATATGCATGAAAATCGGAGGGACAACCATAGAAAGGGAATCAAAGAAAAAAAGTATTCCCTTCTATCTGGGAATCCTGTACCGGATATCCCGCAAAATAATGTTCCAGCCCCTTATGGACAGGGTAGGATGTCTGCGTTTCAAGGTAGCATATACGGGCGGACACCCGATAAGCCCAGATGTGATAAGGTTCTTCAGGGCAAACGGCCTGAACCTGAAACAATGTTACGGCCTTACGGAATCAGGGGGAATTTTCCAGGTCCAGCCGGACGACGAGGTCAAGTTTGAGACCGTGGGCATGCCCCTTCCCGGAACCGAGGTCAGGATTGCAGATGATCAGGAGGTACTGGTATCCAGTAAATCAAATTTTGGGGGATATTACAAAGACCCGGAAGCCACAGCCAGGGCCCTGTCCAACGGATGGCTTCATACGGGAGATGCAGGGTATATAGACGAGGACGGGCATCTGCTGATTATCGGCAGAAAGGAAGAGATAATGAGGACAAAGGAAGGCGATGCCTTTTCTCCCGATTTTATCGAGACGCGGCTGAAATTCAGTCCCTACATAAAGGAGGCGGTAATATTCGGGGAAGGGAAGCCTTATATATCGGCCTTTATAAATATCGACTTCGGAAACGTGGGCAACTGGGCGGAGGAAAGGAAAATACCCTACACTACATATACGGATCTTTCCCAGCAGCCTCTGGTAGAAAAGCTTATTTCCGGGGAGGTGGAACAGGTAAATAACCAGCTCCCGGATCCAATGAAGATAAAAAAATTGATCCTTCTTTACAAGCTCCTGGATGCGGATGACGAAGAGCTTACAAGGACCGGAAAGGTACGCCGAAAATTTGTTCATCAACAATACCAGGGTCTCGTAGAGGCCATGTATTCGGATAAAAAGGAACTGGAGGTCAAGGGAAAGGTGAGATACAGAAACGGCCACATAGGCACCATCGACACCAGGGTCAACATACTTTCCATTTAAACAGGGGAACAATATTCAATGGAATTCTTTTTTCAACTCCTTATAAACGGTACTGCCATCGGTTTTCTCTATGCCCTTTCAGCCCTTGGATTCGTGATGATATTCAAGTCCAGCAGCGTATTAAATTTTGCCCACGGAGAGCTTCTGGCACTGGGAGCCTTTGTATTTCTGGCCTTAATAACCTGGGCCAAGCTCCCCATACCAGCAGCATTTCTTATTACCCTGATAAGTACATTCTTTATCGGTTTTGTTATTGAGAGGCTTTTTCTCCGGCCCTTGATAGGTGAGGCCCTTATCCGGGTAATCATGCTTACGGTGGGGCTTGCAGCCATGTTCAAGGGGCTTATGCTTTTCATCTGGGGCGGCAATCTTTACACCTATCCGGATTTTCTTCCCCGGTGTTTTTCTTTTACCATGGGGGGCATAGTGATTCCTCCCGTGTACACCTCCGCCATTATTATAGGAATAGCCTTTCTGATACTCTTCGGATTATTCTTCAAGTATTCCTCGCAGGGGATCTATATGAGATCAGTGGCGGATAATCAACCCGCGGCCCTTTCCCTGGGAGTACATGTAAGAAGGGTATTTGCACTGTCCTGGGCAATCGCCGCCATGGTAGCCGGTATGAGCGGGATAGTGCTGGGCATAATCAACGGCATAAATGTCCATGAACTAAGTTCAATCGGCCTCAAGGTATTCCCCGTGGTTATATTGGGAGGGCTCGACAGCATCGGCGGGGCCATTATAGGGGGAATTATCATCGGCCTGGTGGAAACCTTTGTATCAGGGTATATCTCCCCTTCGATAAGCGACGTGGTTTCCTATATCATACTAATTTTCATTCTAATGGTAAAGCCGTACGGACTATTCGGGCTTGTGGAGATCGAGAGGGTTTAAGACTTATGCGGCGACTCATATTTCATCCTTGCGGCAATTTCAAAGAAAAATATGTCCAGGAATTAACTATATTTGAAACCGATTTCGGACGGATGTGGCTACTTATAGGCCTTTTCCTTATCTTTGTTATCATCCCTGTTATCGGAAGTCCATACATCCTCTACGTGCTCAACATGATCGGCATAGCTGCCATAGCCGTTATAGGGCTTAACCTTCTTATGGGCTTTACCGGCCAGATTTCTCTGGGACACGGCGCCTTCTTTGGTGTAGGCGCCTACGCTGCTGCTATTCTTGCCACCAGGACCCACCTGCCTTTTTTAATATGCCTGCCTGCCGCCGGGCTGATTACCGCAATGGTAGGAATGATTTTCGGGATACCTTCGGTAAGGCTCAAGCACCTTTACCTGGCTATCGCAACCCTGGCAGGGCAATTTATTA
>CAZZPR010000075.1:0-14042 GCA_964655655.1 uncultured Desulfobacteraceae bacterium
AACGGGCGGGGCTTTGGGTGGGGGCGGAATGGGCTTTGGTAATTGGGATTCTTTAAAAAATTTGAAGGCAGGAAAAGGCTTTGTATGCAAAGCATTAGCTTTCCTCATTATCGCGGTGTATTTTATTCCTTGAATAAACAGGTGTCCGCCTTAATAAGTTTTTTTTATACCGGCCTTGAGAAGAAGGGGGATTCCTGATAGTTAGTAGTAGGAAAGGAATCTGAAAAAAAGGAGGCGAAATGGGTACCAGCAAGGTATTTTTTTCCGATCTAAGGGCCAGTCACGGGGAAAATATATTCGCTAAAATTTCCAGGCTCTTATACGAGGCCGGCATAAAGGACAAGATAAGGCCAAGGGATTTGGCTGCGGTGAAACTGCATTTCGGAGAAAAGGGCAATTCCGGTTTTATAAGGCCCATCTACATACGGAGGATAGTGGACACTGTAAGGGAATTGGGAGGTTCCCCTTTTCTCGCCGATACAAATACCCTTTACAAGGGTTCAAGAAGCGAGGGAGTTTCCCATATTCTGACAGCCACAGAGAACGGGTTTGTCCACTCCGTGGTTAATGCCCCGGTAATAATCGCTGACGGTCTAAGGGGATTGTCCTACATAAAGATCAAGGTAAACCAGGAAGTCCTTGAGTCTGTATATATCGCCAGAGATATTATAGAGGCGGATACACTAATAGGTGTTGCTCATTTCAAGGGGCACGAACTAACAGGCTTCGGGGGTGCAATAAAGAATATAGGTATGGGCTGTGCCTCCAGGCAGGGTAAGCTCGAGCAGCATTCCGGCCTTTCACCGGCGGTGAAAAGAAAAAAATGCGAGGGTTGCGGCGAATGTGCCGCTTACTGTCCCCAGGGTGCAATCTCCATACAAAATAAAAAGGCGGAGATTAACTTGGAAAAGTGCATCGGTTGCGGGGAGTGCATAATTATCTGCCCCAATTCAGCCATCAAAATCCAGTGGAGCAGGGATATACAAACGGTACAGAAAAAAATGTCGGAATATGCCCTTGGCGTGCTCAAGGGAGTAAAAGATGCACTTTTTATCAATTTCCTGACAAATATATCCCCTGCCTGCGATTGCAACCGGTTTACAGATGCATCCATAGTGCCGGATATCGGCATCATGGCATCAACGGACCTTGTGGCAATAGACCAGGCCTCGGTGGAGATGGTAAACAGTCAGGATTCATTGCCCGGGTCCTCCTTGGGCAAAAACACCAGGGCAGGAGAGGACAAATTCAAAAGGCTATATCCTGAGGTAGACTGGGAATTTCAACTTGAATACGCACAAAAGATTGGTTTGGGAAACAGGGATTATGAACTTATAAGGACTTAAGCCCAGATTGTGCAGCAGCCAACTACTGCGGCCTGAAAAACCTTGCTACGTTTTCTACTGCACAATCTGGGTTAAAACACGGAACTCTTTTTTGCCTTTGATGACAGGTAAATAATGTCACCTGGTCTTATTATGTATCCTTTTCCGTGCAGATTATTTGATTTTCTTAGCTTGGATACGCTTATATTATAGGCTTTTGCAATGTCCCACAGGGTGTCGCCCCTTTGAACTACATGCACAGCCCCTTTTCCATTCCCTTTTTGAGCCATGTAAGCCTTTGCTTCTCGCCTAACGGGTATAACCAGTGTAGTCCCGGCCCTGATCCTGTGTATAGATGAAAGACGATTAAAGTCCTTTATAGGTATGATGCCTGCTCCGTAATGCCCTGCGATACCGGATAATGTCTCACCTTCTCTTACCCTGTGGAGCACAAAATTAAACCTTTTTTTGGTATCCACCGAGGCCAGCCTTTTTTCAAAACCATCCTTTTTACCCGGGGGAATCTTCAGGGCATAAGTGCTCTCAGGCGGGGTACACCATCTCTTTAAGCCCGGATTAAGCATCATGATCTCCTCTTTATCCGTATCCGCCAGGGAGGCTATCAAATCAAGACTTAAAGCTCCGTTTATTTCAACCTTGTCGTAGCGCAAAGGCGATAAATGATTCAAATCGTTAAACCCGTACTTATCCGGCTGTTTTGCTATCAGGGCTGCGGCGATCATCTTGGGCACGTAATTCCTGGTCTCTCTCCTGAGCAGTCTTTTCTTGCACAGATACCAGTAATCATCCTTGCCCGCCTTGCTTATGGCCCATCTGAGTTTACCCGCCCCTGCATTGTAACCAGCCATGGCGAGATACCAGGAGCCAAATTCCTCGTACAGGTCGGATAGATGTTCAGCGGCGGCCAAGGTAGACTTTTCTGGTTCACGCCTCTCGTCCACCCACCAGTTTATTTGAAGGCCGTAACTTCTGCCCGTGCCTTTTATGAACTGCCAGAGTCCAGAAGCATGGCAACGGGAATAGGCTTTTACATTGAAGCCCGATTCAATAAGTACCAAATATGCCAGATCCTCCGGCAACCTGTGTTCCCTTAGTACGTTTTTGATCATCTGCATGTACCGGCCTGATTTTTCAAGCCAGGACCTGAACATCTTCCTGCCGCCGGACTGGAAATAGGTTAAAAACCATTCCACCCGATTATTTATGGCTATGGGAATATCAAACCAAGGAACTTCCCTTCTGCATATAAAATCAAGATTGTTGTTTTCCTCCCCACCTGTTAAAGGTCCTGGCAAACCTTTTATCCACCTATGTTGCAGGGTAACCTCCGGATTACAGGCCATGGTTTGGTGTTGGGAGGCCCCTGGTTCTTCTTTTATCCGTAAGGGTAAGTCAGAGCCTGTATTCGGTATCTTGGGAGAAGCAATAGATTTTATTGATTTTTTACTCCCCTCTTTTTGCTCATGGTTTCGGGGTTCCGCCGGTTTTTCCAGGGCGGGTTTTGCGGTTAATTCCTTTTGGGGACCGGGGGATGGAGGATGAAAGACTATGGATTCAGTTAATGAACAGCCAACCAGCAACAAAGATGATGCCGCCAAGATTATGTATCTATGCATGATAAGAATTGTCTCTGCCTTGAAGGGCAGGCCTTATTATATGCTAATATTTAAAAGTTTGATTTATGCGAGCTTCTCTATCAACATAAAGATATTGTCCAACCCCTATAGAATATTTTTTATCCATAGGCAAACATTTTTTGACATCATTTTTGATTAAATATATAAAAATAATCGTAATGCTTTTCCACTTTTTTCAATACGAAAATTCCCGGCCCGCCTCCTTTGTCGAGGCCGTAAAATAAAAGAGGTGTTTTTGGTTTTTAACTTTCGGAGGTTGCAGTATTTAAAAGAGGGGATTCGCCCAATTTCGAGCTCATCACGGTCTCTGTACAGAGTTTTTTGTAGGCCAGATATTCCGGACAGTTATCTTTAAACGGGCATTTTTCCTGGCATATTCGAACATCAATACGGGGGTTGCTCTTTTTCCTCATGCAAAAAATATAATCGGCCATTACACAACCTTTCTAAAATTATTTACAATTAAACATATTTATGCTTTAATTTATAAAAAATAAAGTTATATGTCAATTATTTTTAACAAATTATGATAGCTTTTTACGGGTCCGTCAATTATATAGTGCGGAAAAAATATTAACTTTTTTCCCTTTGCGGCTCTGCGGCGGAATTTCTGGTTATCCGAAAGCTGTAATATGGGTCAGCCTATGAGAAGTAGCCCGGAAATCCAAGACAGGCTTGGAATAACGAAAAGAAACCCCCGTCGAGGGGCCAATAAAAGGATAAAGGACCCCAAAAGGACCATCCGGTGGGGCAGGGTGTTCTTTTTATCCTTTCTTCCCGCTTTGGCCGTTTTAACCTCTATGCTATTTTTTAGATACGGTGAAAATATAGAGGCCAAAGAGGAATTAACAGACCCCTTAAAGGTCACTTATCCGGACTATTTCGAATCAAAGCAGGAATGGTTCCTGAATCACGAGAAGGCAAGGAGATACCTTGAAAAGGGCAAAACATTTTACGATATACTGACCGAATATGGGGCATCTCCATCAAGCATAATGCGAATAGAGGAAAAAATCAGGGAATATTTTGACCCTTCCAGGGCCAGGGTTGGGCAGCCAATCGATTTATGGATGAATAAACACAGTAAGGAGATCCGCAAGATTTCCATTATTCTGCCCAACGAAAAAACGCTTAATGTTTTTCGTGACGGCCGGGATTTCGTGCCCAGCCTCGTCTCCCATCCGAGGATAACATCCAGAAATGCAGTGCAGGGGGAGGTATCCGGATCATTTTACAAATCCGCCGTTGAAAAAGGGCTGCCCTCGGACATCATTATGGAAATTGCAGATACATTTGCATGGGATATTGATTTTTTGGTGGATATAAGGCCGGGGGACACCTTTGATGTGATCTTCGACGAATATTACCGGGAGGGTGAATCCATAGGGCATGGTAGGGTGCTCGCAGTAAGGTTCATGAATCAGGGTAAGCCGTTCGAGGCCTTTTACTTTACTGATTCCAGGGGCAGATCCGCTTACTTCCAAAGAGATGGGAAAAGCCTCAGGAAGGCATTCCTGAAGTCTCCCCTGAGTTACCGGAGGATAAGCTCATATTTTTCCCTGAAAAGGTTCCATCCTATTCTCAAGGTGTACAGGCCTCATTATGGTGTGGATTATGCTGCACCAACCGGAACCCCGGTGGAATCCGTGGCAAACGGCCGTATAACCTTTCTCGGCTGGAAGGGGGGCTATGGCCGGTATATAAAAATAAGGCACAACAATGTATACCAGACCGGTTACGGACATCTTAGCAGGTTCGCCCGGGGCCTAAAAAAGGGCTCAAGGGTAAAGCAAGGCCAGGTAATAGGCTATGTGGGCTCCTCCGGTCTGTCTACAGGACCTCACCTTGATTTCAGTGTCAAAAAAAGAGGGCACTTCGTGGATCCTCTCAAAATTAAATCACCTCCTGCCTTTAGTTTAAGCAAAAAAGACAAAAATACATTCGATAAATTGATTAACCGCATGGAACAAGCATGGAGGGGCGATAAAGTTTCCTGATTTTTTCACTTACCTGGTCATCAATAGCATTTAACCCAGATTGTGCAGTAGTTGGCTGCTGCACAATCTGGGTTAAAAAAAGAGATACCCGTGATCTCCCTTTCCGGCACCGGGGAAAGGATGGAATAAAGCCCGAATATTTCGGGCGCTGGAAGATACTGTGGTATTTCTTTTTGAGATATTGCATTGGGGAAATGGGCAGGACTTTATTAGGTTAAGAGAAGTTTTGGTTTTGGCTGGATAAATTATCGGTTACAAGCCAAACAAGATTCTGAATCCGCGCCTTTGATCCAATCTTTGAAGGCCTGCCTCTTCCGCGGATTCCAGGGCTATTGAAAATTCCTTTGAGTCTACTCTCCGATTTATATATTCGTCTTTGTAAGCCATACCGCATGGCCTGTACTGGTCCATTATATTGACATATGTGTCCCTGGATATATTACCTGCGATAAAATCCATTATCTCCCTGGTCCCCGAAACATTATTGGGCATTACCAGGTGCCTGACCAAGAGGCCCTTTTCCGCTATGCCTTCCTCGTTAATTTTCAGGTCGCCTACCTGGTCGTGCATCTCCTTTATCCCCCCTATTGCCCGCTCCCTGTAATCGGATGCATTACAATACCTTTCTGACCAGCGGTTATCCCAGAATTTGAAATCAGGCATATAAATATCCACAATACCCTTTAAAAGCTCCAGGGTTTCCTTTTTTTCGTAACCCCCGGTGTTATAGACTATTGGAATACTTAAGCCCTTCTCAGCTGCCAATAATAGGCTCTCCAATATCTGGGGGACTACATGAGTAGGTGTGACCAAGTTTACATTATGACACCCCCTCTGCTCCAGGGCCAGCATTATATCTGCCAGCTCCTTTGCATCCAATTCCGAACCTTCACCTATGTTGCTTATCTCATAGTTCTGGCAAAAAGAGCAGCGGAGATTACAAAAACTGAAGAAAATAGTACCAGAACCGTATTTTCCTACCAGAGGTTCCTCTTCCCCAAAGTGTGCGTTATAGCTGGCAATCCTTGCCCTGGCCCCGGTACGGCAAATTCCTTTCTCGTTTTTTGACCGGTTTACCCCGCACTCCCTTGGGCAAAGACGGCAATCCTCCAGCAATGCTCTTGCCCTTTGGACCCTTTCGGAAAGGTGCCCATCCTTATACATCTTTATATAAGAAGGTTTTGCCATTATTTATACCTTTTTATCTTCAGGTATCTCCTTTTCAGAATAATTTCGAACCGGCCTGGACATTTTTTTCCTTACCTCCTTTTCGAAACCCCTGTCAGTAGGACGGTAGAATAGCCTTCTCCTTGTTTTTCCGGGCAGGTAATGCTGACCCAGTCCCTTTTCCGGATGATCATGGGGATAGACATAACCCTTAGAGTAACCCATTTGCTTCATAAGCGAGGTAGGTGCATTCCGGAGATGCATGGGGACAGGCAGATGACCGGATTCCTCTATCTCCCTTTTTACCGACTTTTCAGCAACATAGAGTGCATTGCTTTTCGGGGCCGTAGCCAGATAAACCACCGCCTGTGCCAGGGAGAGTCTTGCCTCCGGATAACCTACCCTTTCCCATGCCTGAAAGGCGGACAAGGCTATTTCCAGGGCCCTGGGATCGGCAAGTCCTATATCCTCGGAGGCAAACCGTATGAGCCTGCGGGCTATAAACAGAGGATCTTCCCCGGCCTCCAGCATCCTGTAAAGCCAGTAAATAGAGGCCTGGACATCACTTCCCCGCAGGCTTTTATGGAGCGCCGATATGAGATTGTAATGCTCCTCGCCGTCTTTATCGTACATAAGGGGCTTTCTGTCCATTGAAGCAAAGACAAAAGCCTTGTCCAGGACCCTTTTTCCATTCCGGCCGGGTTCCGCCAGATGAGCGGCGGATTCCAGATTGTTTAGCGCGGTCCTGGCATCCCCCTGAGACACATCAATAATATATTTTAAGGCGTCTTCCCTGATTTCGAGATTCATATTTCCCAGGCCCTTTCCCTTGTCATTGACCGCCCTTTCCAAAATTTTTTTCATATCATCGAAACCCAGGGGTTTGAGGGTCATAACCCTGGCCCTGGAGAGAAGGGGGGGGATGATCTCAAAGGAGGGATTCTGAGTGGTGGCGCCTATAAGGACAATGAGACCGTTCTCTACGTGGTGAAGAAATGCATCCTGCTGGGCCTTGTTAAAGCGGTGGATTTCATCCACGAAAAGAATGGTGGGCCTTTCCTCGTGTTTATAGTTCTTTTTTGCGGTTTCAATTATCTCCCTTACTTCTTTAACTCCTGAAAGCACTGCCGAGAATGATTCAAAGGGGCAACTGGAGTAACTTGCAATAAGCCTTGCAATAGTGGTTTTTCCGGAGCCAGGAGGTCCCCAAAAAATCATGGAAAGGGGCTTTTCCTTGTCCATGGATTTTCTCAGGACGCCTTTGGGTGCAAGAAGGTGATCCTGCCCCAGCACTTCTTCTATGCTGCCCGGCCTCATACGGGTCGCGAGGGGTGCGGTTTTGGTATAGGAATCTTTATGATCCATTTTTTTTGACGGCATTTTCTGCCAGTTTTAATAATGTGTCCATGCACAAAGGCTTGAAGAAGGTATGGATATGTTCCTCTTTCAATTCCCTGGACTCAAGGTTCTGCCCTGGTTTTTTGATCAGAAACAAGGGGAGATTCTTTTTCTGCGACCTTATGATTTTTGCAACCTTCAATCCGCTTATGTCCGGGAGCAGGCTGTCGATTATTACAATATCAAATTTACCTATCCCCTTTCGGAAATTTCTTAATCCGTTAAAACCAGTAGAACATGGGGCTATCTTATATCCCCTGAACATGAATATTTTGCACAAAATGTTTCTGAGAGTAGACTCGCATACTATGATGAGCATATTTTTTTCCACGCTATTATTTTGTGAATGATATTTCATTTTTTACCCGGTTTATATAAGGTCCCCAGGACAAAACAAAGTATAAAATTTTTGCGAGTTTTCCGCCGAAAAGGATCGTCCTCTGGGTCGGCTTGGTTCTTCGCGAGCCGCCGGCCTAAGAAAAGCATGGCCATCTTTTTTTGGGTTCGGACTTTTGCAAAGGTATCTATCTCTCAGCCGGGGGTGTGCCGTTTTTTACTTGACCTTTTTTATAAAAAAACTTGAAGCCTGGTTATCTTTGTCTTATTATATTTGAAAATTTACGTTCTCCTCGAATGATGCCTTTTTCGGAAAGGTTCCTGAAGGCCGCAACAATTCAGTAAATCTATCTTATTTCATTAACTTCGTCAAATTATATGTAGGCAGGGGAAACTGAAAGCAGAGAAAAAACAATGAAACAATCATCATTTGTGCACCTTCATGTTCATACTGAATACAGCCTCTTGGACGGTGCCATAAGAATAGAGGACATGCTGAAAAAGGCCTCGGAATTGGGAATGGAGGCTGCTGCAATAACCGATCACGGCAATATGTTCGGTGCAGTGGAATTCTATTCCCAGGCTGCAAAGACCGGTATAAAACCCGTCATGGGTTGTGAGACCTATGTGGCGCCTAAAAGCAGGACAGAAAAATCGCCCCCGACCGGCGGCCAGCCTAATGCATATCACCTTGTCCTTCTTGCGATGAATGAAACCGGTTACAGGAACCTGAGCAGGCTTATTACATTGGGAAACCTGGAGGGTTTTTACTATCATCCCAGGGTGGACATGGAGATACTCAGGGAATACAACCAGGGGCTTATTGCCCTTTCAGCATGCCTCAAGGGCCACGTCCCCTATCTTATAAGACAGGGTCAGGTTGAGCAGGCCAAGGAGAAGGCGCGGGAATTAGCATCCATATTTGACCGCGATAGATTCTATCTTGAGGTCATGGCCAACAAAATGCCTGAACAGGTTTCCGTTAACAATGCTTTAAAAGATCTGGCTCAGGAAGTATCCCTTCCCCTGGTCGCAACCAATGATTGCCATTACCTGGATAAGAAGGACGCAGAGGCCCATGATATTCTGTTATGCATCCAGACAGGAAAGAACGTGGAAGACAGGGACCGGCTGAAATTTTACAACGACGAATTCTATTTTAAATCAAAAGAGGAAATGGTAAGCGCCCTGGGAGACTTTCCCCAGGCCCTGGATAACACCTTGGAAATAGCCAATAGATGTAATTATGAGATGGAATTCGGCCAGTACAAGTATCCTGTTTTCCAGGTTCCGGGGGATGTGAGCCTGGAGGAAAAATTTGAAAAGGAAACCAGACAGGGACTGGCCAATAGGCTTTCCCGCAAGGAGGCACTGGAGGGAAAACTTTCTCCTGAATTAAAAGAGGAATATGAGAGCCGGCTTGATTACGAATTGAAAACCATCAATGAAATGGGTTTTTCCGGATATTTCTTGATAGTGGCTGATTTCATAGACTATGCACGCAAATCAGGCATCTCTGTCGGTCCGGGCAGGGGGTCGGCCGCCGGATCCCTGACAGCATATGCACTCAGGATTACTGATATTGACCCCATTAAATTCGGGCTGCTTTTCGAGCGTTTTCTGAATCCGGGCAGGGTAAGCATGCCGGATATCGATATAGATTTTTGCATTAAGAACAGGGACAATGTCATTGAATATGTCAGCAATAAGTACGGAAGAGAAAATGTCTCCCAGATAATAACATTCGGAAAGATGAAGGCTCGCGCTGTGATCCGGGACGTAGCACGTTCACTTAATATGACATACGCGGAGGCCGACCGGATCGCGAAACTTATCCCGGAGGGAATCAACATTACCCTGGAAGAGGCCATAGAAGCGGAGCCCCAGCTCAAGGCCATGGAGGAAGGATCGGAAAATGAAAGACGGCTTTTGCGCATCAGCAGGGCGCTGGAAGGATTGACCAGACACGCCTCCACTCATGCTTCCGGCATAGTGATATCCGATCGGCCATTGGTGGAATACCTGCCCTTGTTTAAAGGTCCCAACGGCGAAGTAATGACCCAATACACCATGGACGAGGTTGCAAAACTAGGCCTTATAAAGTTCGACTTCCTCGGTCTGAAAACCCTGACGGTTATTCAATCCACATTGAACCTTATAAAAGAGACTACAGATACCGAGATAAAACTGGATGAGATTGGCACCCAGGATGATGAGACCTTTAAATTGATAAGCGAGGGAAAGACTACAGGGGTATTTCAGCTTGAAAGCACAGGAATGAAAGAGCTGCTCAGGAACCTGAAACCCGGGGCATTCGAAGATGTTGTGGCCTCGGTGGCCCTTTATCGCCCCGGCCCTCTGGGAAGCAACATGGTGGAGGACTTTATTAAAAGGAAGCACGGAAAGATCAATATAACCTTTCCCCTGCCTCAACTGAAAGATGTGCTGATGGAGACGTACGGGGTGATAGTCTACCAGGAGCAGGTAATGCGTATTGCCCAGGTATTGGCAAACTACACACTTTCTGAGGCGGATCTTCTGCGCAAGGCTATCAGCAAAAAAAAGTCCGGGGAGATGGCAAGGCAAAAGGAACGTTTTCTGGAAGGAACCTCTGCCAATAATTTAAATACCCGCAAGGCGGAGCATGTATATGAGCTGATAGAAAAGTTCGGGGGCTATGGTTTTAATAAATCTCATTCGGTTGCTTATGCCATGATAGCCTACTGGACTGCCTACCTCAAGGCGCATTACCCGGTACAGTTCATGGCCGCCCTTTTGACTGAGGACATGGGAAGTCAGGACAAGACCATCAAGAACATTGCGGAATGCAAAGAGATGTCTATTCCCATACTGCCGCCTGATATAAATGAGAGCCAGTCAGACTTTGCAGTTGTCGGGGGCAGTATCCGCTTCGGGCTGGCCGCGGTAAAGCATGTAGGTGTCAAGGCGGTAGAGGGAATAGTGCTGGAGAGGGAAAGAGGAGGAGCTTTTGCATCTCTTACTGATTTCTGCAAAAGGGTGGATAAATCAAAGGTGAACAAGAGGGTGCTGGAGGGCCTGATTCAGTGCGGCGCTTTCGATTTTACGGGTGAAACCAGATCAGGCCTTTTCTCTTCCATTGGAGATATACTCGCAATAAGCGGTATAAACGGGGACCCCAACCAGCTGAAAATGTTTGAGATGTTTCCTGTCCAGGAAGAGAAGAAAAAGAAAGAATCCGGGGGCAGTGAAGAATGGGGAGACGAAGAAAAGCTGAGGAGAGAGAAAGAGTCTCTTGGCTTTTATATTACGGGCCATCCCCTGGATAAGCATTCAGATTTGTTAAAGCAACTCAGCGCTACCCCTACCAGGGACCTTTATGAAATCAGAGACAGATCCGAGATTAAGCTGGCCGGGCTTATCAACAGCATGCGCATAAAAAGAACAAAGAAGGGTGAAAAAATGGCCATAATCAATTTCGAGGACAAAACGGGGTTTGCAGAGGTTGTTGTGTTCCCTGTGGTTTTTGATAAATGCGCTACCCTTCTGAACGATGAAAGACCTTTACTGGTTACCGGAGAGGTAGAGGCGGGTGAAAACAGTGTAAAGATAAGGGCCCAGGACATAGTTGCACTGGACACGGTAAAGAAAAGATCAATCAAGTCAATATTGATCCCTGTTTCCTCTAAGGGAATCCCTCATTCCGGTTTAATGGAGTTAAGAGACCTCTTTTTCCGATACCCGGGAGAATGCCGGATAAAATTTCGAATAGAAACCCAGGAAGGCAAGAAAGCCACTATAATCGCCCATGACAGGTACAGTGTGTTGCCAAAGCCGGATTTGATGGAGAAAATCGAGTCCGTTACAGGGGCAAGGCCTGTTTGCGAAACCTGATGCATAATGAGTGTAAAGATTAAAAACAGCCATACTATAGGATTAATTTCTATAACGGCGATATTCATATTAAGGATAATACTTTATACTTGTAAGATAAGGTATATAAACAAAGAATACATAGATGAATATCTTCTGGGGGAGCGGAAGGTGGTAATTACCACCTGGCACAGGTGCTCGGTGTACTTCCTGCTTAAATACAGCTATATTCATCCCATGATTTTGTTCTCCATGAGCAAGGACGGGGAGCTGCTCGCCAATTTTGCCAAAAAACTGGGCGTAATTCCGGCTAGGGGCTCTTCTACCAGGGGGGGGAAAGAGGGATCCAGACAGATGGTGGATTTCCTTAAAACAGGGGGAAGGGTGGTGGCCACTGTGGCGGACGGGCCTCAGGGTCCTGCGTTCAGGGCAAAGCCGGGACTGGCAAGGGTTGCCCAGAAATCAGGGCAGCCTCTTCTGCCTTTAGTATGGTCGGCGGACAGGACATGGATGTTTACCGGCTCATGGGACAACATGATAATCCCCAAGCCCTTTGCCAATATTATTATCTATGCCTCAAAGCCCTTTACTATACCAACGGATGCGGATGGCGGGGAATTTGACATGCAGGTTAAAAAAATGGAGAGAATCCTGAATGAAATGACCATGGAGGCAGATGACATGGCAGGGCATCACGATCCCAATATGGATATTATCTTGAAAGAAGGTTATTGATTAGGGCGACTCCCTTTAACCCAGATTGTGCAGTAGCCAACTACTGCACAATCTGGGTTAAAGAACAAAAGAACAAAGGTGAACAATTGGAAAAAAAGATACGAACATTAGCAAGCATGGGTCCGGAAAATTTTGTGGTGCATCTGGATGAGATAAGGCGAAAAGACGGAAGCATAGGCAAGCGCATTTTTGTGGATCATCCTCAAGCGGCCGCCGTTATCCCCTTTGTATCAAATGATGAAATAATAATGGTAAGGCAATACAGATATGCGCTGGGCCGGGAAACGCTGGAGATCCCGGCTGGCAAAATAGATAAGGGTGAAAACCCCGAGGAATGTATAAAAAGGGAGCTTATAGAGGAAACGGGTTATGATGCGAATCGCATAAATTGGATTTTTACCTATGCTCCGGCCCTGGGATACTCCAACGAGCTTATTCATCTGTTTACGGGGAGTGACCTTAAGAGGCTGGAGCAAAGGATCGATGAAAATGAGATATCATCCCTGGAGGTATTAAAAATCGACGAGGTTATAGAGATGATTCGGGGCCATGAAATAGTAGACAGCAAAACCATAATAGCCCTATGCTTCACAAAGCCTCTCGTGTAGCCTATCCTTCTTTTGGAATACTGTCAGGGGGGTAAATATATTTAACCTCTATGTTATAAGTCCATGGCAGCCCCCAATGCTGCCACCCGTAAAAACGCCGGTGGCCGTATCCGGGTATTTTATTCCTCTTGGCGAGCTGGCGATAAAATTTGTGTCTGTTTTTGTCCTCAAAATACGGAAAAGGCTTTCCCTCAAAACCGTCCTTTACATTGTAGACATTTTCAAAACCGTTTTTTATGAGTTCCTGGGCCGCCAGGCTGCTTCTTGTGCCATCCCTGGATATCATGAGAAGATTATTGGTCTTTAGAAATTTCTTTTTTATCTCCTGGATAAAGTCCTTGTTCTTGTCGCCGAACCCATAAACCCATTCCTCGTTTTCTTTTGTAAGCTTGTTTGTCATGAAAATGTAGGGAAACAGGTAGGCCATGGGCGCATGTCCTATAAACTGGTATTCAGCCCTTGTTCTGACATCTATTAGATAGGTGTTGGGCACTGTGTTAAGCATGTCATATGCCTCAATGGAAAGGATTTCCTTGGGTTCTTTCTGTGCCACAGCAGGGGATACGAAGGGGCAGGAAAAAAGAATGGCAAATAATAATGCAAAATGGAATAACTTCTTCATATTAATTAACTTTCCTTTTTGGGTTAAAAATTTTAATCCGAATTAAACAAAGTTGCCCTTGTTTGTCAATAAAAATTTCTCTTGGTTTCCTTGAGTTAAGCCCTGTCTTACTCCAGTAAGACCAGTAGATACTGCCTCCCCTCCTTCCCAACCCTTCCCCGGCTTCCAGGAAGGGAGATCACGGGCATCTCTTTTTTTAAACGTATCCGGTTTTGCATGCCCTTTCCAGGTGGTCCCGGCGGGCGGGGAGGCCTCAGGATATGCTATCCGTATAACCGGGAATTTTCACAGTGTATCTCTGCCTATCGCCCGCCTTGTATACGGAGCATAAGCCGGATATAGAG
>CAZZPR010000076.1:0-13512 GCA_964655655.1 uncultured Desulfobacteraceae bacterium
GTTCTTCTCCGTTTAAAAATAAGAGACACCCGCACTCTCCCCGGGTGCAATTAGCCGGAATATTTGTAAAAGGGGATAATATGTTTTTTAACCTTGAACGGTGAACATGGAACCTGTGTATTGAATGTTTTTATTTACTTCTAAGCAATAGGTTTCAAGGAAGTAACCAGAAACCAGATTGTACCCTGCTAAATACTGCAAAGACCTGCCTGTTTCCGAGAGGCAATATCTCAAAAAGAAATACTACCGGGGCTGCCCGTGCCCGAAATATCCGGGGGTTAGGTTACTCCAGGGAGTATTTAGTCTTTGAGGAATTACCTTAAATCCCGAATATGAGGGCACATGCTTTGAGGCCGGTAGATATTGCCTTGAGGAAATGGGCGGGTCTTTGGGATGGCGGATTCCTATTTGGATTCGGCTTTCGGGGAGTTGGAGGTTTTACCAAAGGCAAATTAAGTAAAAGGGGCTTAACGCCTTACAGCAGGAATAGAAACAACATTTATTTTGAAATAAATATTTTTGAATGGTATTACATTATTATAGGCTTTCTCCGGACAATATAAAGTATATTTGTCAGGCCCTATAAGGCATTAATATAAAGGGTTAGGGTGTTGGAATTATTTTGTTTATGGAGGGGTTTGATGGGAACAAGAATCCAGAAAACAGTGTTTGGGAAAATAAAGATAGACGGAAAATGGTATGAAAATGACGTTATAATAAAGGTTGACGGCAAGGTTAAAAAGCGGGGAAAAAGGCTTTCCAAAGAGGTATACGGCACCTCCCATAAGGTGTCCTTTAAAGAGGCAAAATATCTATACCAGGAGGGGACCGAAAATGTGGTTATAGGATCGGGCCAGTATGGTGCACTTGAAATCTCCAAGGAGGCTGCCTCCTATTTTGAGGAAATGGGCTGTAAAGTGGAAACACTAAAAACCCCCAGTGCAATTGAAAGATGGAACCAGTTGAGGGGAGGGAAAGTCGGGCTTTTTCATGTTACCTGTTGAGGATAAGAAGAGGGATAAACCATGCTTTAGTGCTGGCTGAATAGAAAAAGGATTTTTAATATGGGAAAAGGGAATCTTGTAAAATTCCTGGGCACCGCGGGCGCCCGCTTCGTCGTGGCAAAACAGTTACGTTACTCAGCCGGGGTATATATTCAAATGAGGGAAAAGAAGTTCATTCTGGACCCCGGCCCCGGCACCCTGGTCAGGTGTGCAAAATCAAGACCCCCCATTGATGCAACTGAGCTGGACGGAATTATTCTCACGCATGCACATATAGACCACTCCAATGATGTTAATATACTTATAGATGCCATGACCCTCGGGGGCCTGGAAAACGGTGGGACCCTGTTCGCGCCCTATGACTGTATTGACGGCGGAAACAAGGTGGTATTGCCTTATCTTAGGGAGTTTCTTAAGGAAATAGTAATATTGAAAGAAAACAATGGCTATAAACTCGGGGATGTGTCCTTTTCTACTTCTGTGAAACATGCACATCAGGTGGAAACATACGGGATCATGTTTGATTACGGTGGTAAAAAACTATCATTTATGGTAGATACCGAATATTTTCCGGAACTTGTAAATAGTTACAAGGGTTCGAATATCCTGGTGATAAACTTGGTCAGGTTCAAACCTCACCCCAGCGGAAAGGTGATGCACCTTTGCATTGATGACGCCAAAAAGATTATCTCGGGCGTGGGACCGCAAAAGGCTGTACTGACGCATTTCGGAATGACCATGGTCCGTGCGAAACCATGGAAGGTGGCCGCGGAATTGTCGAACGAAATAGGTGTTGAGGTGATAGCGGCATCGGATGGAATGACCCTTGATTTGGAATAGCTATTTAGTTGTTTTCGGGGCATCCCTAATAACAGTTATTTGGGGACATGAGGGAAGATTATTTGAAAAATATGGCTGGGATCATGCGGGCCCCGTTCTTGATCCTTACCCCTGCTTGTGTGTTCCTCGGGATTGCAATTTCCCTGTGGAAAGAAGGTGCGATTGACTACATGCACGCCTTCATTGCCTTTTTGGGTGCTGCTGCAGCCCATATAAGCGTTAACGCATTAAATGAGTATTTTGATTTCAAAAACGGACTGGATTTTAGAACAATACGCACCCCTTTCAGCGGAGGAAGCGGAACCCTGCCGAAAAACCCCCGTCTTGCCTCATGGTCCCTTTTTGCCGGCCTGGCGGCCTTTATCATTGTATGCCTTGTCGGTGTTTATTTTATTATTGTAAGGGGTTGGCTTATTTTGCCCCTGGGTTTTGCAGGCCTTCTGCTGATTGCCCTTTATACACCGGTTTTTACAAAATCGCCATTTATGTGCCTCATAGCCCCTGGACTGGGTTTCGGACCGCTAATGGTTATGGGTACGGATTTCGTCCTGACCGGGTTCTATTCTGCCGCTGCTATGGTAGCATCCCTTGTTCCTTTCTTTCTCGTGTGCAATCTTCTGCTTCTGAACCAGTTTCCCGACATAGAGGCAGATAAATCGGTAAACAGAAGGAATATCCCTATTCAATTCGGCACCGGAACCGGCAGTGTAATATACGGGTTATTCATGCTTTTGGCTTATGCATCTATCCTTTGCGGGGTTTTCCTGGTAAATATGCCTGCACCCACCCTGGCAGGTTTATTTACAATTCCTTTAGCCCTTTTTGCATTCCTGGGTGCTTACAGGTATGGCCGTGACAGAAAAAGGTTGTTACCCTATCTTGGTTTAAATGTTATAATAATTATTTTAACACCTTTACTTGTAGGCATAGGGGTTCTAACCGGATAGGCTGGTACCACCAAAGCGCCTTACCGGACGTGATTGTCGGGGGCTGCGTTTATTTATTATTGATATTATATTGAATTTCCTATTAAAATTGTTTGAATTAACGTGGATTTTATTCAGGGCCAAATGGAAGATCAGAGCTTAAATAAAAAGCTGGTTCCCTTTGAAGAGAAGATGGAGAGGGCAGGGCTCCCTTCTATAATTATCGATATATTCGGCCATTACTATTCCAGGCTTGTAAAGGGTGAAAGGGGCTTGATCACCGGAAATCAAATAATACCCCTTGAAGAGAATGATATCGCCGACATGAAAACTATAGATGGATTTTCCGAGGACGGCAAAAAGGCGTTGAAACAGGCTGTAATAATAAAGTTGAACGGCGGTTTGGGAACAAGCATGGGCCTTTCAAAGGCAAAGTCCCTTATCCAGGTAAAGCAGGGAATAAATTTTTTGGATATCATTACAAGGCAGGTAATCAGCTGGAGGGAGAGGTACGGGGTAAAGCTGCCCCTTGTCTTGATGAACAGCTTCAGCACTGAAGGGGACAGCCTGAGGTTCCTGGAGAAATATCCTGATCTGGCATCAGGGGTTCCCCTGTCCTTTATGCAGCATAAATTTCCCAAGGTTCTTAGAAAAAACCTGAGTCCTGTGGAATGGCCCAGGGACCCGGATTGCGAATGGAACCCGCCGGGCCATGGAGACATATACCCTGCTTTGGTAACATCCGGCATGCTCAAGGACCTGGTTGACAGGGGCTATAGATATGCATTCATATCCAATTCAGATAACCTTTGCGGGGTCATGAACGAGGAAATACTCGGATATTTTGCATCCAGAGATCTTCCGTTTTTGATGGAGGTCGCGGATCGAATGGGTTCTGATAAAAAGGGCGGGCATCTGGCCAGGCTCAGGCGCAACGGCCGGCTTGTGCTGAGGGAGATAGCCCAATGCCCGGAGGAAGAGATAGATGAGTTTCAGGATGTAAACACATACAAGTATTTCAATACCAACAATATATGGGTTAATCTCTTTTACCTTAAGGAGTACCTTGAAAAGTCGGGCAACATATTAGAGTTGCCGGTAATCGTTAACCCGAAAAAGGTAGACCCCCGGGACAATTCCTCACCGGAAGCCTATCAGATTGAAACCGCCATGGGTTCCGCTGTTTCTGTGTTCGAGGGTTCGGGGGCCATGAAGGTTCCAAGGACGAGATTCGCTCCGGTAAAAAAGACACAGGACCTCCTTTTGCTCTGGTCGGATTTCTATATTTTAACCGATGATTTTGGGATAGCAAGGAACCCCGGCGCCGCAAGCGAGACCGTGAAGATAGACCTTGATGAGAGATATTACAAAAGGATCGACCAACTAAGGGAAAGATTTTCCCATGGTCCCCCTTCCCTTGTGGAATGCGAATCCCTCAGGGTGAGCGGTAATGTATATTTCGGGAAAGGGATTGTAATAAAGGGCAAGGCAAACATCTCCTGTGATTCAGCGGAAAGGGCCTGTATACCCGACGGAAAGGTCATCGACAGGGACCTTTTCCTTTGATGGCGTTTTTAATTCAGCCACCGACCTGTTGCTGAAGTAACGAAGATAATCTCAATAGAGACGAGACATGGCAGAGGTTGAGCCGAGAGAAATGGAAAGGGCGATCAAGGGAATCCAAAATATAGGCATAATGTTTTCGGGTGCCCCTGAATATACTTGTGAAAAAAAGATGCTCAAGAGACTGTCCAGGGACCTGGAAAGAAACCTGGAGAAACTTGATAAGTATTTCGAATCAATCAAGAAGAGCTACCCTGCCAGGCTCCCCGACTACCTTAACCCGGATACAACCCTGTCCAGGCTCAGGAACATATTGAGTTCCATAAAGGCCTGGGACTCCAAAATGGAGGCCAGGTGCAAAAAGGGTGAACTGGGAAGGGAACTGGGAGACTGTGCCGGAGAACTCAGGAAAAAGATGGGGGGTATTCAGGGTACCAGGCCGAAAGAATATAACATTTCCGACAAGCTGGAGGGCATCGGGGGAGGGGTGCAGTCTTTATTTTTTTGTATTTTTTCCCTGGCTTCAGTAGCTGGAAAGATAATACTGGCGGTATTGGTGGTGGCCCTCGGCTTCTTTTTTTACTTTTCTTTTACCATGGAATCCGAAAAAACACTGACAGAGGCCATAGAAAAGGACATCAGGTTTATACAGGAACAAAGAAGCGTGCTTTCCGACCAGAGACAGGAACGCCGAGAGATAGAAGACATGATTAAATCCATTGAAAATGGTGACTTGAGAAGGGATGATAAGGTAAAATTGCTGTCCCTTTCCATGAAGGAGAGGAAGTTAAAGGGTCTTATAGAGGAAACCCTTCATTCCATTGAGAAGAGAGAGAAACAGCTGGAGGAAAAGAATGAAAGACTGGAGGAGTTAAAGAAAAAGTCATTTTTGCAGAGGCTTTTCAGGAGATAGGCAACGTATTTCAAGCCCTTTTTTCTTTGTTGGAGTTCATACCATAAGGGACTGAATGTCCATTTTATTCCTTCCCCTGGCTGATATTTTACCTTGTTCGGAAGCACTTATTACCATTACGGAAACAGGCTCATCGGAATTAGCATCGCTGTAGGATACAGTTATAGATGCGGCAAGGCCTAAAATATCCGGGGTCAGGGCCCCGGTTGCCAGAGCCGTGGGCCCCGGAAATGATTCTACCTTAAGGATAATGTCGTTCTCGCCTTTCATGGCTCCGATTATATCATTTTCCTTTTCGTTTCTGCCTACAACAAGCCTGGCGTTTTCCCCTATCCTGAAATGTCTTCCCCATTTAAGAATCTCAATATCCCTTCTTGAAAACCCCGGGTTAAAGACTACCAGGTCCTTTAGGCGGCGCGAAAAAACCTTTTCGGTCAGCAGGCATCCTCCGGCAGGAGAGGGATAATCTTTGATGCCCATTTTCCTTGCCAGTTCCATCTGGGGCTGGCGTGAACGGCCCGATAGTCCCAGCAGGCCTTTTCTGTCCACCCATCCTTCTTTTTCCGGCAGTGTTTCGGGCAGTCTTTTGGCTGAAAGGGGCCTGAGGATCAGATCTTTAAATCCGGACAAATGGGAAACCGTGGTAATGGATCTTAAATTTTGGGACATGGGTCTTTGGCCTACCACTTCTCCGCTTATTATAAACTTCGCCCCCTCCTTTTCCAGTAATTTACCTGCCCTCCGGTACATGAGAATACGGCAGTCTATGCAAGGATTCAGGCCTCTTCCATGGCCGTGCTCGGGGTTTACGATCACATCAAGCAGCTCATCCGTAATATCAAGAATTTTGAGCTCTATTTCCAGGTCTTTGGCGGAACTGAGCGCTTTTTCAGAAGTAAAAAAGGGGCTTTCGAAAAATACCCCTTTTACCCTTATCCCCTGTTCCTGAATAGTCCTGACCGCCAGTATGCTGTCAAGTCCTCCGGAAAAAAGGCACAAGGCCTGCATTAAAAGCTCCCTTTTGATCATCCAGTATCGTATACCTGTTTTTCCCTGACCCACCCAAGGCAGCCGGGGTTTAATTATTCCTTTTACTGGTTATCGGTTGGATTTCAGCGGTCTTAGATGTCAACCAAAACCGGGTGCCTTGAATTAAGGCGGTGCAGGCGAGCTTGGGTGGAAAAAATAAAGATTTCTCAGGAAGCCCCTTCCCCGGCCTCTTTTACATAATGGTATTCTTCCTTCCATATACGGTCCGCCAGGGGTGCATAATTATTTGCATAATTATCCATCTCTTTAGAGCGGCTGGTGTAGATCTCCTCTGCACCAGGGTGGGTAAAATAGGGGCAATTATTTTTTATAACATCTCTCATTACATGAGGGTTATCTATGATCATGCATGGTCTGAGATGGTTTGGATTATGTGGCTGCCTGCTCCTTATATCTCTGAAAAGGGGGCTGTCGAGTGCCTCCGCCACCGATTTATCCTTTATGTTGTCCACTGCAATATGGGTGTACACACACGGCTCTACATCACCCTTTGCATTTATGTGGAAATATCGTCTTCCGGCTGCTATGCACCCTTCCACGTAGGGGCCGTCGTTCCAAAAGTCAAGGGCGAACATGGGTTTGGTGTTCCTTATTTCTATAACCCTGCGCCTGAGAAAATCCCGTTGCTCCGGGGTTACCATAAGTGAAAAATCGGCCATTCCGTTTACCGGTATGTACAGAAAATACATCTGGGCCACGGATCCCAGGGAGATCATTTTGTCGATAAATTCATCTGAACATGCGGATTCAACATTATCCCTGGTTACGGTAGCCGAGGTTCCAATTATTATGCCCGTCTCATCCAGGCACTCAAATGCCCGCATTATTTTCCTGTAAACACCCTTGCCGCGCCAGCTGTCCGTTTCCTTTTCGCCCCCTTCTATGCTCAAAACCACCGCCACGTTCCCGTAATCCGCAAGTCTGCGGGCAGCCCCCCTGTCTATCAGAGTACCGTTTGAATATATCTGAAAGAATATATCCGGGTGCCGTTCGATTAGTTCATATAAAGGAGGATAAACCAGGGGTTCTCCACCAAGGATGGTGATGAAGTATATACCCAGTTCCTTGCATTCGCTTAGTATTCTGTCCGCTGTTGCCAGGGAAAGTTCGTGCTTCGTTCCGTAGCCAAGGGTGTAGCACCCTTTGCAGCGGAGATTGCAATTCAGGGTGGGGCTTAGAATGAGTATAAAGGGAGGCCTGAACCCCTTTTCTCTTTCCCAGGAATCCCTTTTTCGGCCTCCGAGAAACCAGGCATGCAGAAATAGACTTTGGAATATCCTTTGCCTCTTTTCCACGGATAGGGTGTTAAAGACCCTTTGAAACAAATTCCTGGCAGGATGGGTTTTATCCGTCAGAAAACCCCTTATTTTTGAAATGGAGCGCTTGACCTCCGGGTCCACAGTCAACCTCTCACCCCAATTAGTCAATTTAATAAACCTGTCAACAGAAGATGAACTCAATAAATCGATTATCTTATTGATGGCATACTGGGCACCTTTGTCCTTTATATTATCTATTGCCTCCATTTTTTGTCTCCTTTTTTGCTGCAGCAGGCATAATTTAAAAGATCGGTAATTCAAATTTCCCCAGACTTTATCAGAAATTACTTGATTTGTATATATTTTTTCGCAAGTCCTTAGCCCTTTTCCTTTCTGCACTGCGGGCAATATCCCTCCAAACATAATTCGATTTTGGTGATATTAAAATTGTAAGCCCGTTCCATTTCACCTGCTAATTCCTGAACCAGGGGGCTTTCAAATTCTATTACCTTTCCGCAGGATCTGCATACCAGATGTTGATGCTCCTTTGACTTTTTTATCTCATAGTAGCAGTATTCCTGGCCCAGCCTTCTTTCCTCAACCAGGCCGAGTTCCCTGAAAAGCCTTAGAGTGCGATAGATGGTAGCCAGGCTGATGGACTTATTTTTTTGGGAGGCCCGTCTGTACAGTTCCTTGGCGCTTATGTGCCCCCCTCCCTTCTTTATTATATTTAAAAGAAGACTACGCTGGGCGGTTACCGGCCTTCCTTCTATCTCCTTTTTATTTTTGCGAATGTTTCTCATTCTCATACTTTTTAATAAATTACTTTTATCACTTAATGTCAATATAAAATTATAATTTTTTGCAAAAACAGGAAAAATTTTCATATGCCTAAAAGTGTAATAACAGTTAGGGTGCAATTTTTATGAAGAACCCGGACTGAGGGGACTCACCCTCCAAGCGGTTGGATCCTCCCAGCTCCTGATTTCAAAGTACAAATAACTTGCACATTTTCCTTTGCAAGTATAGTGTTTTTCCCTATAGAAAAAGATGGATGTTGAAACAAGGTTCTCCCGCTGTGGTGTATATTGACAGAGCAGGTTGCCTTGGTTAAAAAGTTTATTAACTTATAAAGGATCAAAAGGAAGATAATGAAGATATTTGGACCGGTTCCCTCAAGAAGGTTGGGAAAGAGTCTGGGCATAAACAATATCCCCCCAAAAAAATGCAGCTATTCGTGTGCCTATTGCCAGGTGGGGACAACCCTTGAGCTTTGTGTCAAAAGACAGGCGTTTTTCTCACCGGAGGAACTTGAAAGCGATGTCAGGCAAAAGGTTGCCCGTATAAAAGAGAGGAAGGGGAATGTAGATTATTTGAGTTTTGTGCCGGACGGTGAACCTACCCTCGATATAAATCTCGGAAAGACTATCAAGCTCCTGAGGTCTCTTGGGATAAAGATAGCGGTAATTACCAATGCATCCCTCATAGACCGGGATGATGTAATAGATGACCTTCAAGGATCGGACCTTGTGTCGATAAAGGTTGACTGTGTCAATGAAAAGGCCTGGAGAAATGTAAACAGGCCCCACAGGGCACTGGACCTTTGTGCGATTTTGGCCGGCATCCTTGAATTTCGCAAGGTCTTTGAAGGAGAAATAATTACAGAGACGATGTTTCTGAAAGGCATGAATGACAACCGCGAAGAAATAAAAGGCATAGCTGGATTCCTGAAAAAGCTGAACCCCGGAAAATCCTACATCTCCATACCTACCAGGCCGCCTGCCATAAAAGGAGTGATGCCCGCAGGGAATCAATGTTTGAACACGGCCTACCAGGTATTCAGGGAGCACGGTCTAACAGCGGAGTATCTTATCTCATATGAAGGGGATGATTTCGGTTTTACCGGCGATCTGGAACAAGATCTGCTCGGCATAACCTCCGTGCACCCCATGCGGGAAGACGCCGTCAGGGAATATCTTAGAAAGGCGGGCGCAGGCTGGGAGGTGGTCGCGAATCTCGTAAAAGAAGGTGCATTGACGGAGGTGGATTATCAGGGAGAGCACTTTTACCTTAGAAGGCCGCCCCGGAAAACGGCTTCAAATCCAGAGCATTAATCCTTCCCAAGGAACTCCTTGACATCCCATGACTTTTCCATGAGTCTTTTGGCGCCGCATGAAACCAGTTCCTCCTTTTCCCGGTAACCCCAAAGGGCTCCCGCTGGAAACATACCTGCAGCCTCGGCTGTTTTCATATCCGTGCAGGTATCACCTAAATAAAGGAATTCCTGTGCGGGAATGCCCAGGGAAACGGCGATTTTTAGGGCACCTCCCGGATGGGGTTTTCTTTGCAGCCCCTGTTTTTCTCCTAGTACCATATGAAAGCTACAGCGGGGCAGCAGCTTCTCAATTAACAGGCTTGCAAGGTCTTGGGGTTTGTTGGAAAGAACGGCCATGGGGGTTTCCTTGGATGCGAGGAAGCTCAGGAGCTCCGGAATACCTTCGTAAGGCTTGGTACTATCCGCAAACCTTTTTCTATATTCATCCCGCATATGGGTCATGCAGTTTTGTATGGTGGCCCATTCCTTGTGCCCCCGTGGAAGAGAGCGCCTTACCAGATTTTCCAGCCCCTCACCTATATAATATCTGTATTTTTTATTCCCGTGCCGGGGAAACCCGAATCTTGCCAGTACCCTGTTCATGGAGTCTGCGATATCCTGAAGGGAATCGATCAGCGTTCCATCCAGGTCGAATATAATCCCGTTGAATTTCATGGTTGATAATTAATAGATTATAGTATTCTAATTTCCTATATCCGTTGGTGCATTTGACAATCTGCGCAACCGCCAATAAAATACTTCTAAATCCTTATTTTCGTATTGTCTATTTTAACCCAGATTGTCCAGCAGAAAACGTGGCGAGGGTTGAAAAACCCAAGCGAAACGCAAATTTGGAGTAATTTTGAACCGCAGGCATATTCATAAACATGTTGAGGATCAAAATTGCGAAAAGAGCGTTGCAGCAGGATTTTCCAGGCCGCAGTAGTTGGCTGCTGCACAATCTGGGTTAAATATGTCACGATGCAAACATCAAAGGTTGGTGCTTCTCGCAGGAAAGGACCAAAAATTAAGGTGCCGTCATTGCCATTTGGCCATTGACCAGGACGAGCTCGAAGACGGTTTCTGCCCGGAATGCTATGAAGTGCATGGTGTAAAGCGCAGGGATTTTGAAAAACTGGAGGATCCTAATAAGGGTGAATATAGATATCGATGTGAAGATTGCGGTTCGATAATAAGCGCATAATGCCTTTCTGTTGCTAATGAATATGCCTTCTAATCATTTCTATGTTTTTATGTCCCTAATTCTTCATAATCTTTTAAAGAATAAGAAGGGTTGACCAGTGGAAGAAAGAATTATACTTATCACGGGCTCGACAGACGGCATAGGGAAACAGACTGTCCTTGAGCTTGGCGGGTTGGGAGGCACGCTAATCATTCATGGAAGGACTGAAGAGCGCTGCCGCAATGCCCATGCGGAAATCATGGAAAAGTCCGGCAACAATAAAATTGCATGGGATAAAGCAGATCTTGGGTCCTTTGCTCAGATTAAAACACTTTCTGAAAACGTCCACAACAGATACAGCCGTTTGGATATATTGATTAACAATGCCGGGGTATTCGAGAAGAGTTTCAGGCTGTCGGAAGACGGATTTGAAATGACCTTTGCAGTAAACCACCTAGCCACGTTCCTAATCACAGGTTTGTTGCTTGATCTGCTCAGGGAAAGCCCTTATGGCAGAATAATCAACGTAAGTTCAAAGGCCCACGGAAACTATATCGATTTTAATAATCTTCAGGGCGAAAGAGGTTTTGATCCCCATGAAGCCTACTCGGTATCCAAGCTATGCAACATTCTCTTTACTTACGAGCTGGCGGAGAGGATTAAAGAAAATGGCATCACGGTAAATTGCCTCCACCCCGGGGTAATAGACACCAAGCTGCTGAGGTCTGGATGGTCAGGCGGGCTTTCGGTTTCGGAGGGGGGCAAGACTTCTGTATATCTGGCTGCTTCACCTGAGGTGTCCGGGATTACCGGGCGCTATTTTGTCGGCAAAGAACAGATGGCGTCCTCCCCCATTTCTTATAATCAGGGCATACGAAAGAGCTTATGGGAGATGAGCGAGAAAACGACCGGCATGTTTTACCAGGACACCTGAGCTAAAGACATTTCCTGAGGGCCTTGACCCAAGTCAAAACTATGGTGCTTTTACCAGATCTTTTTTTGGGTATGGATTCAGTGAAAAAAGTATAGTAACATAATGCAAGCCTCTTTAATCTATAATGATGAAGATGCATTCGGCCTTGGGGCTTTCGGCTGTGAGTTCGAGCCAGGGGGGAAGTGCCGAGATTTACTTTTTTATATTTTACCGGAGCAGATAATTCAACATGAAATAGCAGGGAGGGAAGTTTAAATGGCTTTTGTGCATATCGAGGGAGTAGATGTATACTACGAAACTCACGGCAACGGCGAAGACGTATTGTTTTTGCACCATGGCTTTGGAAGCTCTAAAATGTGGAAGAAAATATACCCGGGCCTGGTAAAAGAAGGTTACAGAGTGATAATGTATGACAGAAGGGGATACGGACTGTCCGAAAGGGGTGTAAATTTCAAGGAATATTATATGAGCAACAATTACCGTTTCAACTCTGTGAAGGAAATGGCCGAATTAACCGATAGGCTTGGTATAAACAAATTTCATCTAATAGGCCAGTGCGAGGGAGGTGTGGTGGCCGTGGACTTTGCAAAGGAATATCCTGAAAAGGTGGATAAGGTTGTTTTGTCAAGTACACTGTGTTTTAGCGAAAAAAGGATGGAGGATTTTAACCGGCTAAAATTTCCTAGATCCTTCCAAGAGCTTGATCAAGAGGTCAGGGAAAAGATGATTGCCTGGCAGGGAAAGGAATATGCGAAGCCGAATTACGAGATGTATAGTACTTATGGCGGTGCCTACGGCAAGGACTTTTTCGACCTCCGTGAAGTCCTTCCCATGGTAAGATGTCCCTCATTGGTTATTTACCCGGACAGAAGCTCCCTTTTCGAGGTGGAGCAGGGAGTTGAGCTTTATAGGCATCTTCAGAATGGGGAATTGGCCGTCCTTTCAAAATGCGGTCATAACACATATGAACATCAACCGGGAGCATATGTCAGGCTGGTATTGGATTTTCTCGAAAGAAACGGCAACCAAAAACTCAGGGATTTTAAAGACATTCCAGGAGTTTTTTGACATTTTCTACCTTGTCCAGGCTGTAAATCAAGTCCACTATGGTATCCTGGTTTTTCAAGAGAGGCGGATTGCCGGAGTATTTTAAACAATCGCTGAATTTTTCCGAACATTCCTCGAAGCTCATGGGCCTATTAGGGCTCCTTTTCGCGGCGTTTACCTTTACTTTTTTGGCTAATTCCAATACGGAATGGCTGTTTTGTACGGTATCCAGGCGGAATGAATCCAGGGATACCTTTCCATTTTTTAGCGCGACCGCTACGGTATATGGAATGCTGAACTGGGCATCCACCTGGGGATTGGCTCGAAGCTTAAACGGTGCCCCTACCATGTCAAAGACCATTTTGGAAACACTAACTGTTACAATGCGCATCATCCCCGGGTCTATTTTGCAGGATTTCGAGGTTCCCAGGGCGTCATCAATAGAGGAATGGGTCATGCGGCAGCAAGGATAGGGCTTGGTGCTGAGGCCCATAACGCCGTAATGTTCACCCAGATCCCGGACGGGCCTTTCAGAACTTATATTTCTTTTTTCGTAAAGGTTGAAGAATCCATAATCACCTTCAAATATACTTTAAAACAGGGTTTCAATAATTACGATTACTGTTTCCAAAGGAAATTTACCTTTAACTGGAGTTTCAGAGATGAGCGGCAAAAAAAGCCGCATATTGCCGTGTGGC
>CAZZPR010000077.1:0-13073 GCA_964655655.1 uncultured Desulfobacteraceae bacterium
TAAAGAACATGAACTACTTACAACGCATTTGCAGATTTAAGTTACTTGAAAGTCCAAATTTGATGGCTTTGTAAAAAGATTCCAATTCAAGGCGCGCAAATCCTGAGGAATGAGGCGTACTAATGGTACGCTGCAATGACGAAGGATGCAGCGCAACGCAGAAGTTGGACTTTTTACAAAGCCATCAAGCATGAAATAAAAAAATCCCGGATCGAAAACTCGACCCGGGATTTCCCTCTTTTATCCACGGATATAATTTCGGGCAAGATGCCAACCACGAAGCGGTTGCCCTATGTGATCAGGCAGGTCTTCTGACTTCCCTTCCCTTTTAGCGGCCTTCCCATCCCGATTCATCGAAACAGTGGCACACAATGGCTAAGAAAGTTCCCTTTTCAAAAAGAAAAGGGCAGGGTTACAGCGGCGGGCCCATCCCCGATTCTAACGGGGTTCCCTATTAAGCTCTAATGAGCACCTAATCAAAATTTAAATTACAATAGAAAAGAAAGAAAAGTCAAGGAAAAACCCAAAAATAGTTCAAATAGCACCGTTCAAATAGCACTTGACTTCACCTGGATGATAGGTATAAATATTTCAAAATGTACCTTGGGCCTTGATAGGGAAGACGGTGAGACTCCGTTGCGGACCCGCCGCTGTGATCGGGGACGAAAGCCGCAGGATGTCACTTTACCGGAAGATCGGGATGGGAAGACGCGGCAATTAGGATGATCCGTAAGCCAGAAGACCTGCTCATGGAAATATAATGTTGGTTTTGATCCTCGCGGATCGGGATCGGAGCAATATTAACAGAGGATTAAAAACGGCATCCCCGTGCCTATATATTTAGGTCCGGGGTTTTTATTTGGTTGAAAATTGCTGAGGGAAATCTTCTCAGTGATCAGCTTTTGACCAGATTAATCAGTATGGCCCCTGGTGTAGAGTTTAGAATATTGGAAGTTAGGGGAGATTTATATGCATACGATAAAGTTTAGACGCCGGGAGAAACTGAAGAGAGGCCCTGCTATTGTACTTACCGGCTTTGGTACAACGCGGAAAGGAAAGTCTGTTTATGGGATCCTTGATGCAAGAGTGCGGAGCGAATTCAAGGATTATGATGTTTCATGGGCTTATACTTCCTCGATAATCCGGGAAAAAACCGGAAAGGCCGGTATTTTGCAAACTCTGGCATCCCTTGAGGAAAATGGCTTTACAAGGGCCGTTGTTCAGCCGCTTATGATTTTTCCCGGAATGGAATATAAACTCCTTGCAGAAACGTGCAGTTCCTTTCCCGGGCTTAAAGTTGTGATAGGGGAAAGCCTGTTGCACCGGTGGCATTTTGTTGAAGAGGTATTGGATATAGTTTCAGGAGATTTTATCCCCTCCGAACAGGGGATCAATTTGCTTGTCGCCCATGGCACACCGCTCTCCGCTGATTCGGCAAATATCGTATATTTAGGGCTCGATAACATTCTTTACAAGAGATACAGTAATGTATTTTTTTGTACGGTTGAGGGGGTCCCGGACAGTGAAGGTATATTGAAAAAGATACCGGAAAATATCTCAACCACTAATTCAGGATACCTACCATTAAAAGCTCGCATTATTCCCTTCATGTATGTTTCTGGACTCCATGTTGAAGAGGACCTTTTAGGTGATCAGGACAGTTATAAGGCACGTCTGGAAGAGGCAGGATTTACCGTGGAATGCCCGACCGTTCCGTATCAAGGAGAAAAATTTTATAAGGGGCTCGGTTTTTATGAGGAAATCCAGGAAGCCTTTATCGAGAGGATAAGGCGTTCTCTGGAGCTTATAAGGTTTTATGGTTAAATACCACAATTAAATTCTTTGGGCGGTCCTGCACCTAAAAAATTTGAGGTCAGGGTAGTGAAATGGCAAAGAGCATCATGTTCCTGGGAACCGGCAGTGATGTGGGAAAATCCATAGCGGCAACCGCCTTCTGCCGGATTTTTAAAAGAAGGGGATACAGGGTAGCCCCGTTCAAGGCCCAGAATATGTCCAACAACTCCTATGTTACGGTGGAGGGTGGCGAAATCGGCAGGGCACAGGTGGCCCAGGCCGAGGCGGCCGGGGTTCTTCCATCGGTACACATGAATCCTGTACTCCTTAAGCCTTCTACGGACCTTGGGTCTCAGATTATCCTCCAGGGAAAGGTCTATGGACAGATGGACGCCTCTCATTACCATAACTTCAAGTCCAGGCTGAGATCGGTTGTTATGGAATCTTACAACCGGCTTGCAGGGGAATATGACCTAATCATCATGGAAGGAGCCGGCAGCTGTTGTGAAATGAACCTAAAGCACAATGACCTGGTCAATTTCTTGATGGCAAAGTCGGTAAATGCACCCTGCATTTTGGTTGCTGATATAGACCGGGGAGGCGTTTTCGCACAGATCATAGGAAGTCTTCATCTTATGACCCGAAAAGAGAAGGAGATTACCATAGGCTTCCTTATCAACAAGTTTAGAGGAGATCCGGACCTTTTTTCATCAGGGATTAAGTATATAGAAAAAAAGACCGGCCGGCCCGTACTTGGCCTGCTGCCTTTTTACCGTGATATTTTTATCGATTCCGAGGACTCGGTGTCGGTGCAGGAGGATAAACGGAAACCAAGGCCTGTTTCCGAGGGATCAATCAACATAGCTGTTGTGCGCCTGCCATCCATTTCCAACTTCACTGACATGGAAATACTTGAAAGAGAACCGAATGTTATAGTCAATTACCTCTTTCGCAGCCATGAGCTATCGGGCGATTACGATTGCCTTATCCTGCCTGGCGCAAAAAATGTGATGGAGGATGCAATCTGGCTTTCTCGAAGCGGATGGAAAAAGGCGATAGAAAAATTTGCAAAAGGAAGGGGAAGGGTACTTGGAATTTGTGGAGGTTATCAGCTTTTAGGGGAGAGAATAGAGGATCCATTAGGGTTGGAGTCGGTTCAAAGGAAGGTGAGGGGCCTTAATCTTCTTCCCATAGAAACCGTGCTCGAAGGCAAAAAAGAGGTTCGTAAGGTCGCGGGAACCTGTCTGGTGAACGGAAAAAGGATTGGGGGCTACGAGATCCATATGGGCAGGAGCAAGCCATTAAGGAAGGAAGGCGGACCATTTACCAGGATTCATCAGATTAAAGATAAAAGATCATGGGATGATGGCTGGAGCACCCCGGACGGCCGGATTGCCGGAACTTACGTCCATGGTATACTGGATTATGCGGGATTCAGGGGAGCATTTCTTAACAGTCTGCGGAGGTCAAAGGGGCTGGAGGAGAAGGAGGTAAAAGGTGGGAGGCTCAACCGTTTTCATCAATATGACCTGCTGGCCGATCATTTTGAGACGCACTGTGACGTGGAAAAGATTCTTTCCCTTATAGGCCTGCCCTAGGAAAAGATAGCGGTGTACGTGCTGATATGAATTCGCCTCAGGAAAATACTTTGAATAGCACAGGGTTGTGTATTGCCGGAACCCATAGCGGATGCGGCAAGACCACTGTTTCCATGGGAATCATGGCCGCCCTTGTGGACAGAGGATATACTGTTCAGCCATTCAAGGTAGGCCCTGATTTCATTGACCCCGGCTATCACCGAAAAGTAACCGGAAGGGATTCCCATAACCTTGATGGATGGATAATGGACCACGACCAAAACCGGCAAATCTTTACACGTTACGGCCGTGATGCTAATATATCGGTCGTCGAAGGCGTTATGGGATTGTTTGACGGGTTCTCCGGAATCCAGGAGGCCGGCTCAACCGCTCAGATGGCCAAGTGGCTCGACCTGCCTGTCATTCTAATCATAGATGCAAAGGCCATGGCCAGATCCGCCGCTGCTGTTGTGCAGGGTTTTTCCGGGTTTGACCCCGATCTTTCAATTAAAGGCGTAATCTGTAACCACGTGGGCACAAAAGGCCATGTCCGCCTTTTGGAGGAAGCGATCGGCTCCGGTGCAGGGTTTCCCCTGTTCGGATGTCTGCCTGATAACGCCGACATTGAAATGCCTTCAAGACACCTGGGGCTTGTAACCGAGGAGGATTTTACCATAAGTTATAACCAAATTCGGCAACTTGCCCGCTGGATCGAGGATAATATAGACATGGCCCGCCTCCTGGAAGGTACTTGCATATCGGATAGAGTGGGAGTGCAATCGATCCCAGAGGAAGGGGCCAGGCAGAGAAATACGGTAGAAAAGGTGAAAATCGGTATTGCCATGGACGAGGCATTCTGTTTTTACTACCAGGAGAACCTGAGGCTTCTCAGGGAAGCCGACGCCGCACTTGAGTTTTTCTCACCCCTTCACTCCCGGCACCTGCCTTCGGGCATACAGGGGCTTATTTTGGGAGGCGGATATCCGGAGCTCCATTGCAAGAAACTGTCTCTAAATTGTGATATCCTGGATGAAATAAGAACTTTCGCTTTCAGCGGGAAGCCGGTTTATGCTGAATGCGGCGGGCTTATGTATCTTATGAAGGAAATACATGACCTAAACGGAGAGGCCTATCCCATGGCCGGCATCTTTGACATGAGTGCACAGATGGACACGCGACTGCACACCCTGGGTTACCGGGAGATAAAAACTACCAGAGAGAGCATATTGGGCCCTTCCGGCACGAGGGTCAAGGGTCATGAATTTCACTATTCCAGCATAAGGAGCATGGGAGATCCGGTGGAACGCATATACTCCATGAAAGATAGAATTATGCGTTTCGATAAAAATGAGGGCTTTTTCAGAAAAAGGGTGCTTGGCTCATATGTCCATCTGCACTGGGGATCCAATCCTGAGGTGGCGGCCCGCTTTGTTGATTATTGCCGAAGGTTCGGGGGTTGAATAATAAAGGAGAGACCATGGACACCAATGGGATGAATGTTGAGCCTGGGGAAATAGAAAGGGGATCGTTTTCCATTATAGAATCGGAGGTACCCGAGCCGCGCCCCTTTAGAGGAGAACAGTGGCAGATTGTCCGAAGGATGATTCATGCCACGGCGGACTTTGAATTTTTATCATTTGTAGTATTTCACCCCGATGCGGTCAGATCAGGCATCTCTGCCCTGAGATCAGGATGCCTGGTTATAACGGACACGGAAATGGCCCGCGCCGGAATTTCCCCAAGGCGTTTGGAACGATTGGGGTGTGGTGTAAAATGTTACATCAATGACCCGGATGTTATTGACAGGGCCTCCAAAAAAGGCATGACACGGGCTGCCTCAGCTGTGGACCGGGCCTTATCCCGCCTCACCGATAATATTTGTGTTATAGGAAATGCACCTACCGCGCTTTTGAGACTTCTGGAGCATATCAAGAAAAAGCGATGCAAACCTGCGCTGGTTGTGGGAATGCCGGTGGGCTTTGTAAATGCCTCGGAATCCAAGCAGATGCTTATGGAGCAGTCTTATGTACCCTTCATTACCATAAGGGGCAGGAAAGGCGGATCCGCTGTGGCTGCATCCGCAGTAAACCAATTAGCAGAGTTGGCATTAAAAAAGTAAAGGGGGAGCCTGTCAATGCCGAAAAGACGACTTCGCTATGGTTTTACAACAGGCTCGGCAGCGGCCGCCGGGGCAAAGGCTGGAATTCTTTATCTTGGTGGGCATGGTATTGTAAACAAGGTGGAGATTCCTCTCCCTCTTGGGGGAAGGCTTATGATACCGGTTTCAGATATAACAACCAATGGGAAGGGTTGCTTCGTCAGTGTCATAAAAGATGCAGGGGATGATCCGGATGTCACCCATAAGGCAAGGATAACCACTATCACCCGGCTTGTTCCTGAGAGTGCGGATGGAGAAGTAAGTATAAAGGGAGGCACAGGCGTGGGAAGGGTTACCAGAGCCGGTCTCCCTGTTCCTGTGGGAGAATGGGCGATCAATCCCGTTCCCAGAAGGCAGATAGCAGAGGCTGTTCTTGAAGGCCTGAAAGAAACTGGGATTAAGTGTGGTGTTTCAGTAACTATTGAGGTTCTGGATGGCGAAAAGATTGCTGAAAAAACCCTGAATCCTCGACTGGGTATCACCGGAGGCATCTCTATCCTCGGAACCACGGGTACGGTAAAGCCGTTTTCCAATCAGGCCTACAAGGCAACCATAACCATGTCCATGGATGTTGCACTCACTGCAGGGGTTTCCACCATAGGACTTGCTACCGGAGGAAAGAGTGAGCGTTTCCTGAGGGAGAAGTACCCCGAGCTTCCGGATATATCATTTATTCAGGTGGGGGATTTTTTTTCGTTTTCACTTAAAGAGGCCTCAAAGCGGAGTTTTAGAAAGATTCTGTATTCCTGTTTTTTTGGAAAACTTATCAAAATGGCCCAGGGACACCTTTATACCCACGCACGGAGCTCCGAAATAGATTTTGAAAAACTTTCCGATTGGTGCAGGGCAACCGGCATGGTTAGAGAGGTGACAAATAGTATACGTAACGCCAATACGGCCAGGGAGTCCCTTGGGTTTATTTTAGAGGACGACAACAATGGTGAAGTGATCATGGATATTATAAAAAGGGCCCTTTCGTGGGCGAGGAGATTTGCGGGAACAGGGCCTATACTCAAGATTAATCTCTTTGATTTCGAGGGTGATCTCCTGGGAGAAATGACGGATAAAGGAGAGAACAAATGAAAAGGATTCATGTTGTGGGGGTGGGCCTTAACCCTCTGGATATTTCTCCCCGCTTGTCCGAAAGAATCTCTAATGCCCAAGTACTTGCCGGGGGAAGGAGGCTGCTTGACTGGTTTACGGATCATCCGGGCAGAGGGATCGTTTTAGAAGGCCCTTTAGAAATAGCGGTCCGGAAAATCGGGAAGGAGGCCTCGAACGGGAAAGACGTCGTAGTACTGGCAGACGGCGATCCTTTGTTCTACGGAATCGGAAACCTTTTGGCAAGTAAGCTTGGTGAGGAAAATGTGGTTTTTCATCCCAATTTGACGGTACTCCAGGTAGCGGCTGCAAGGATTGGTGTTCCCTGGAATGATGTTTATACGGTTTCGCTCCACGGACGGAAGGATTTGACGCCGCTCCTGAGGGCGCTTGCGAAAAACAATTGGGTTGCTGTATTTACGGACTCCGATTTTAATCCGGCCCGGGTAGCGGATGAACTTGTCCGAAGAGGGGTGGGCGACTTTTCTATCTTTGTTTTTGAAGACCTGGAGAGCAACACCGAAAAGGTGAAAAATCTCACACTGGAAGAGGCGGCCAGGAGGACGTTTTCACCGCTGAATTTCGTTTTACTTAATCGTATCAGGAAGCCGGAGTGTCCCTTGCATCTTGGCATGGACGATGACTGTTATCTGCATCAAAAAGGCCTTATTACCAAAAAGGAGATTCGGGCCGCCGGACTTGCTGCCCTTGAAATAATGCCTCATAATACAATATGGGATCTGGGAGCTGGCTGTGGTTCAGTTGCTATAGAAGGTTCTCTGATTGCCGAGCAGGGTTCGGTTTTTGCTGTTGAAAGGGACCCTGAAAGAGCCCGTTTTATTGGGGAAAATATTGTGCGAGCGGGCGCGTACGGCGTGCAGGTCATAAATGGAGAGATGCCGGATTGCCTGGAGGATATTCCTGATCCTGATCGGATTTTTATCGGCGGAGGCATCGGGCAGGATAACCAAGTTCTTGAAAAAGCTGCCGTGAGGCTGAAACCGGGAGGGATACTAGTAGTCCACATTGTGCTCATGGGCTCTCTTTCAAGGACACAGGAATATCTTGAATCCTTGCAGTGGCCGTATACGATAACCCAGGTGCAGATTTCCCGTTCGAAAAGCATTGCCGGCGATCTCCGGCTGGAGGCACTAAACCCGGTCTATATCGTCAGCGCACGGAAGCCGTGTCGTTAAGGAGGTTGGCGTGAAAAAGAAATCCATGGTCTATTTCGTGGGAGCTGGACCCGGAGACCCGGACTTGATTACAGTCAAGGGCCGAAAATGTATACAAGACGCGGATCTTATCCTTTACGCCGGTTCACTAGTGCCTGAAGAGGTTGTGGCCTGCGCAAGAGCGGATGCGAAGGTGGAGGACTCTTCGTCCATGACCTTGGATGAAACCCACGCAATGATCCTGAAAACCGTCAGGTCCGGTGGAAGGGTGGCACGTGTGCATACGGGGGATCCCTCGCTTTACGGAGCGATTAGGGAACAGATGGTACTTCTTGAAAAGGACGACATAAGTTATGAGGTTATTCCGGGGGTTACCGCGGCATTCTCGGCTGCGGCTGCGGCAGGTGTATCCTTTACCGTGCCCGAGATAACTCAGACGCTGATCTTTACGAGGGTCGGCGGCAGGACCAAGGTTCCGGAGCGGGAGCAATTGAGGTCTCTTGCAACGCACCGCTGTTCGCTGGCTATTTATCTATCCGCAGATAGACCTGAAGGCATTGTGCAGGACCTTCTTGCAGGGGGGTATGCTGAGGACACCCCGGTGGTGGTGGCCTATAGAGTAGGATGGCCGGATGAGATTATATTGAATTGCAAGATAACCGATCTATCAAACAAGGTGAAAGATGCCGGCATAAAAAGACAGGCCCTGTTTCTGGTTCTTCCCGGAAGCGGGAAAGCCGCTTTCTCCAAGCTGTATGACAAGGATTTTTCTCACGGATTTAGGGGCAGAAAGGAATGAAAGACACGGCGGTTTATGCGTTTACGAGAAAAGGCGGAGATCTAGGTCGTTTTATAGCGGACCAGGTTTCGGCGGACTTGTATATGCCAGGGAGATTGGCCGCCGACTTTGGAGCGGAAACCTACGCAGAGTTCGGAAGGTTTTTTGAGGAAATGTTTTTCCGATACTCAAGTCACATTTTTGTCGCTGCCACCGGGATTGTTGTTCGGGCCATTGCACCCTTGGTCCGGTCCAAAGACCGGGATCCGGCGGTTGTAGTTGTAGATCAGAAAGGACGCTACTGCATAAGTCTTTTGAGCGGGCATCTTGGAGGAGCTAACAATCTTGCCAAAAGGTTAGCAAAACTTATCAAGGGAGAGGCGATAATCACCACGGCAACTGATATAGAGGGGTTTACCTCTATAGACATACTGGCAATGGAAAAGGGAATGAAGATTTCAAACCTGAAGGCCTTGAAAGGGGTTAATGCCTCTATACTCGAAGGAAAGCCCGTTCATCTTTACGATGCGGAGAATCGTCTCGGGTTCAAGGGTAACGATCTTAATCAAGGGAACTTCATAGTCCTTGGGGATCTGAGTGAACAGGAACCCGGCGCACCAGGCATTGTAGTGACATGGCAGGCAAATGAGTGGAAGGATTATCAACTCTTGCTTCATCCAAAATGTCTTGTTGCCGGCTTGGGTTGCAATAGAGGAACGGGGGCCGAGGAGATTACAGCACTGGTTAAAGAGGTCTTTAAAATGAATAACCTGTCTCTTCATAGTTTGAGGGCCATTGCTACCATAGAAGACAAAAAAGAGGAGAAGGGCTTATTGAAAACAGCGGAGACCTTAGGGGCTTCATTACTTTTTTTTGACAAAGATGAGATTTCAATGGTCAGGGTGCCGAATCCATCTTATATGGTAGAACGGCACATGGGGGTGAGAAGCGTATGCGAGGCAGCAGCAATCGTCGGATCAAAAAAGGGAACTCTTATAGTTCCAAAAATAAAGGGCAAGAACATAACAATAGCGGTTGCACTGGACTTCTCAGGGTCGTAAGTTTGGGTCCAGGCAGCCCGCTTTATATGGCTCCGGCTGCACTTCAGGCAATGGAAACTGCAGAGGTAATTGTAGGCTACAAAACCTACGTAGATCTTATCGCACCGGAGGTCCTAACCAGCAAGGAGGTGGTGTCCACGACGATGCGCGGTGAAATTGAGCGCTGTGAAACGGCGGTAAATAAAGCACTTGAGGGTGCTTCTACCGTGCTGGTAAGCGGGGGGGATGCCGGGGTATACGGTATGGCCGGATTGCTGCTGGAAATACTCGATGAGAGGGGGTTATCGGAGAAATTAGAGGTAGAAATTGTGCCGGGAATACCGGCGGTTTGTGCGGCTGCGGCCCTTTTAGGCGCACCGCTGATGAATGATTTTTCAGTCATAAGCCTGAGCGACCTGCTTACACCCTGGGAGCGGATTCTTCAAAGGATAAGGGCAGCGGCTGAGGCGGATTTTGTTATGGTGCTATACAATCCACGATCGAAAAAGAGGGGCTGGCAGCTTGCAGAAGCGCGCGACCTGATTCTTTCCTTGCGCCCAGCCGATACTCCGGTGGGAATCGTCAGGAATGCAATGCGAGAAGGCCAGTCGGTGGAGGTGGTCTCCCTTTCCCAAATTGACGCGGTTGCAGTGGACATGTTTAACATTATTTTGGTGGGAAACTCCGCCACAAAGGTACTGGCCGGAAGGATGGTAACACCTCGGGGCTATTTTAAGAAATACCCTCACTCCTCCCTGGGCGGATTCAAAACAGGGGAGGATTCCTGATATGAATATGGGAATTCTTTACGGAATAGGTGTGGGGCCCGGAGATCCGGAATTGATAACTCTGAAGGCGGTACGCGCACTTAAATCTGTAAGTGCGGTTTTTGCCGCTGCCTCTCGCGAGGGCAAAGAATCGCTTGCAATGCAGATTGCTGAACCACATTTGAAGGAAAGTGTTTCTCTAAATCGGCTCATCTTTCCAATGACCGGTGACAAAGGGAAGCTGCGAGCAGCCTGGGAAAATAACGCACGTCAGATTTTAAATATTTTAGAGATGGGTATGGATGCAGCCTTTCTCACTCTTGGGGATCCATTGATTTACAGCACCTTCGGATATTTAATCCGGAGCATTCAAACAATTGCTCCGAAGGCCCAAATCCGGGCGATTCCCGGAGTGACATCATACCAGGCGGCCGCTGCATGCACAGGACGAGTTCTAGTGGAAGGAGATGAAACCTTCACCGTGGTATCTGGTATTAACGACCCTGAGAGTATTTGGAGGATTCTGAAGTATTCAGAAAGTTGCGTTGTTTTGAAGGCTTACAGGAATTTCGAGAGTATTTTAGACATTATCAACAGACTGGACCTCGGACAATTCTGCACCTTTGTATCCCGTTGCGGCCTTGACGGCGAAATTGTGATCGAAGACCTTCGGAACTTTTCCCCTGAAAAACCCGATTACCTGTCGCTGATCTTGATGAGGAAGGCTTAGGGGGAATTGATTTTACTGGTGAGCCGTCAGGGAATCGAACCCCGAACCTACTGATTAAGAGTTGGATTTTGGGGAATCCTGCAACTGTTCAATATTACTTAACTTATTGAGTTTATTTATATTGTGTGGTATAAAAAATATAAACAAAAACCTGAAAAAAAATAAAAACTGTCACATTTTGTCACAATTTGAAAGGGGGATCTCTTAATTGGTTGGGGTCTTTTTTCGGTTAGAAAATATATTTTTATCATATGATAAAATTACTTGGTTTTTTTATTTTTTGATATATTATTTATAGTAATATAAGGAGGGGATACACATTGAACAGGACTAAAAGGGGGCTTGTTCAAAATTTCTGGAGGAATTCAAAAGGATAGCAGCAGAAAGCAGAGGCATTGATTTTGTGCCTCGATCCAAGAATTTAAACTCGTTATCGATGTTGGAGCTAACGAGGAATAATGCTAAAGAGGAAATATTGAACCTCACTGTAGCTGATTATTGTGGAGGGCCCGAGCCTGATAAGGATAAACCTGGGGAGATTTGGGAATTTGGCAGGTTAATTGAGGATACAGAAGTTTATATCAAATTGAAGATTGCTCAGGTTGGGAAAGAGAAAATTGCAAAATGCATCTCTTTTCATCCAGCTGAATTCCCCCTCTGCTTTCCATTAAGGAAAGAGGATGAGAAAGGAGGTGAAAAGCAATGAAAGGTATTTGTCCAAACTGTGAAAGGGAGACGGATATTAAACTCATTCGTTCTACTGAAGAAATAAAAGTCCGGGGAGAGCCAATTAAAGTACCTGTGGAATATTATAAGTGCCTATCTTGCGGAGAAGAGTTTGAAGATCCTCATTCTAATGATGATCCGCTTGATAAAGCATATAGGGAATATCGAAAACGACATGGGATGATGCAACCCGAAGAGATCCAAAATCTACGTAAGAGGTATGGACTCACTCAAGCTGAAATGGCCAGACTTTTAGGATGGGGTGCAATTACACTGAGTCGCTATGAAAATGGAGCTCTTCAAGATGAAGCACATGAAAAGCTATTAAGACTATCTGAAGACCCAAGGAACCTTTTGCAACTCATAGAAGAAACCCCAGGGGCACTCTTAGATGAGAAAAGACAGCATTTGGTAGAAAGGTTAAGGGTTGCAGAGTTTGAAGCTTATTCATTTGAAAGGATTTATGAAGAACGGTTTGGAAAATATCGAGCGGATGAATTCAGTGGTTATTCGGTATTCGATTTCTCCAGGGCGATCAATGCAATTCTATTTTTTTGTGAAGAAGGTGTTCTAAAAACAGTTCTGAATAAACTTCTTTTCTATTTAGATTTTAAGCACTTCAAGGATAATATAGTATCAGTTACTGGCTTGCGATATGCAAAAGTTCCTTTTGGGCCAGCACCAGACAAATGGCAACACTATTTTGCTCTGCTGATTGATGAAGGTGCCTTAAGGTCTGAGGAAATTTTTTATGATGAAGATGTGACTGGTGAAAAATTTATATCTCAGAAGCGCCCAGATCGCAACATTTTTTCAGATACAGAATTAATGACATTGATATCTATAAAAAAATATTTCCACGGGTGGACAGCAAAGAGAATATCTGAGTTTTCTCATAACGAAAAAGGCTTCAAAGAAACGCTTCAAGGTAAATTTATTTCCTATATTTATGCTAAAAATCTCCAGATTTGATAGCCTTAATGTAATTAAATTGAAGGGCTAGCCTGGGCTAGGCGAAAAGGCAAGTCCCGAATGTAATTTCCAGGGGAGAGGGCGATATCCCCGATAAGCCGGATATACTGGCCGGCTTCCCCTGGAATAATTACCAGGCCGCTACAGGAGGCGGGGGATGGAAAAAGATCAAGACGAGAACTTTGACAAAGGGTATCATGACCTAGCCCAATTCCGTGATCTTTGAAAAATAAATAAGTGATATTAGATAGTCAA
>CAZZPR010000078.1:0-12942 GCA_964655655.1 uncultured Desulfobacteraceae bacterium
TTCTCCGGGTCCCCTTTCCCGGGATTCATCTTTGTGGAAGTGAAAGGGCCTCCCCCAGGTTCCCGGGTAACATCAATGCATGCATGCCCTGTTCCAAATCTATTCCCCTGCCCCGGGCTTCGCCTGGGGCACTGCAAGGGTTTCATTCCTCTCATTCAAAGGGGAATATTGCTACACATTCTTTTGTATCCAGCCAACATCATTCCCCTTCCAGATAACGGCCTTTTACTCGAACTCCGGCAAGGTATTTTCCCGGACCTTGAGGGCCGCAATAAGACTTGCGCCGGTTTTCTTTTTTATATCTGAGTTTAAAAGAAGGAATCACATCAGACATGTGAGGATTTACTCTTATAATACATTAGAATAGGCAATACTCACGGAAAGAAATAAAACTGCGAGTAAATTCTTTCATCCAAAAATAAATGGAACGAAAGCAACCATGACCTGTACTACGGGTCTTCCCTCTGCTGGTATCAAGGACAAAACCCTGGAATAGAATGAGAAAGAACCTAATTTTCTTATTCCCCTTTATCTCTTTAAAAAAAATAAGTCAAGACTTTTTATTTTCTTCACACTGAGGTTATCCAAGCCTTATGTATACCTCACCCATTGGCAATTTACCCCGTATAAAATTTATTTTCAGGGTGTTTCCGGGAAAATTTTTTGCAATGGACCCTACTTTTTTGGTCTCACCCGGGATTATTTTTTCACCTTCAATTGTTATATTAATTTCCGCATTACACGCTACATTGCTCTTTATAGCCTCCACGGTCAGGGAATCATCCTGACCAGCACTTAACACAGCCTTATCCTTAAGTGCATAGGTGTTTTCATTGAGCCTTAAGATAAGATATTCCAAAGAGGGTTCCGCTATATCCACCAGCATTTCCCCAAAGGCCTTTTCACCCAGAACCGCAATAATCCGGTAAAGCCTCTTGTTGCCGTGAAGAGAATAGCGGCCTAAGAGGTCAGTAGCAGTGTCTACCATGTACCCCCTGTCCTCTCCAGTGTTGTTTTTCCAGTTCCCCACAAATCCCTTGAAATTTACGTAAAAATTCGGTCGCACGGCCAAATTCTCAGGCAAAACATCTATCAGCTTGATGCAATCCCCCCGGACCACCTCAATAGTTTCGTCGTTCCCTACAAGATGCCTTTTTCCGTTAACCTCTAAAATAAAATAGTCTACTTCGCCATGCACCAAATCTTCCCGGCCCCCGTGTTCACGCATTTCAGAAGAAGACACCTTTACGGGGATCTCGGCAAATACCCTGTGGTCCTTTTTTATAACTATGCTTGTATCCTTGTAAATGGAAAAGTTATTGCGGAAATCGTTCAGGTTGCCGTAGCCCAGTATATCTGCGGTAAGCCCCCTCTCGTAATTAGCCTCAATATGAACCATATTTATGTTATCACCTGAGGCGATCCTTAATGCCTGTCGCTCCTTCACTACTATTGGTGTCTGGCCGTTTATGGATACAACAAGATATTTAAGCACCGGGGAATCCAGGACCAGGCTCGGATTTTCCGGCACGATATCGAACAGCTTCATGAATGCATTTATAGCCAGATTATGATACCTGACCTTAAGATCTATGGAGGGCAAAAATTTTGAGGTCTCTATTCCGAATGCCGGAATATGATGCTGGGTCAATGCATAATAGGTGGCGGATTTAAGCTGCTCCCTGTGCATGCTTGCGGGGTCTTCCGTTTGCGTGTTGTTGAAATGGAATTTATGCAGTTCATTTATAATCTCCTTGTTTATCTCCTCAATTACCTTTCGGGCCATTCCCCCTAAGTCGATTACCCTATCCTCGCCCGTTACCCGGTACTGCTCGCAATCAGTAATAATGGACTGCCCGAACCTCTTTTGATTGCGCCATTTGCTGATATACTGGGGATAGTAGTAACCTGCCCCGTCATGCAGATTAAGGAGATAATCACTTTCTGCTATAAGACCCTTTAATATGGATACTATCTTATCATCCATACTCATATTTTTGGATCTCTGGGAAAATTTCCGGTTCATGTCCCCGTGAGGGCCTCTCTGGTTCAACAGGATGGAGTAAAAATTCGCCCTCGGTACTACTATCAGATTTCCCTTTAATAGAGTCATGTCAGCGTACAGATCCGCAGACAGAAAACCTCCTGGCTCGTTTCCCTGGATTCCACCTATGAGCATGAGGGTCTTTCCCTCTTTTTTGCCGTAAATCTTGTATATGTTTAACTCGTAGGGGGTATTGGGGAAAAACACCAAATTCTCTTTTTTCCCAAAACTGTCCAAAGGAAATAGGAATACGAAAAACTGGACAAGCAAAACCAGGGGCAGGAAACGAATATGCATTTTCAAACCTCTACCACCTTCTTCAGGATCAGCTCACCATCCCTGTCAAAAACCACTATCCTCAAAACAAGGGTTTTGTCTGTAGATTTTTCCGGCCTGTAACTGCAGTTTATTATTTTGAATCTCTTGATCAGGAAACGATGCCCGTTCTTGTAATTTACCGGTAATCCATCCTTTAGCGAGGTTCTCGGATAAACCCATGCCTCGGATTGGGCTGCTCCTCTCTCTTTTATCATTATAAAGATATATCCGCCCACCGGCTCTTCATTGGAAAGGCTGTTTACTATCCTGAAATTTATATTTATCTTTGACTCATCCCTCTTTACCTTGAGATCATCCACTTCCACAAGCTTGGGGAAGGATGATTCCGTATGGTTAACCATGGCTTCCTGGGTCGGTTCCTGGTCGTTTTCTTCGATATATTCCTCCAGCAGGGCAATATGGTGTTTTGATTTCTCCAGGCTTTTGGCCGTCTTTAACAGTTCATTTCTCAGGGCGACGATCTCCTTGGCCTGTTTCTTGCTTTTTCTTTTAAGGTCAAAATACGAATTAATCATGAACAGGGACCCCGCTATATACAAAAGGAAAAACAGGAAAAAAACCCATAAATAGCCGGAAGAAACTTTAAAGGTGCTTACCTTTCCCACCTTCCGGAATATCATTATGGTCAGTCTTTCCTGATTCCCGGATCCCGTCTTTACCTTTTCCTGCTTTCTTTCACCGGGCTCCATATCTCTCTTCGAATCTTCCATTCTCCTCCCCTTTTAACCAATTGGAGGGTCTTTATTCCCGCATCTTTATATTTATCGGAGCTGTAGACCTGATAAAAACGCACTGTTGCCCTGTCCGGGGACGCAATATTTACTTTGAGGTCCTTTATGGCTACTTTTATCCTTTCATACTCCCTGTTAATCTGCGCCTTGTGTCTTTTCCATGCTTCCCTGTCCATTCCCTGGGAAGAAAAATCCAGGGAATAACGATCCATATATCCCTGAAGCTCCTTGTTCTGCCAGCAATTTTTCCAGGCAGATATCATGGCTTTTATGGCATGAATTTCTTTTTCCGAATCTACACTCGGCCTTGGCTTACTTGGCTTGCTTACCTTACTGGCAACCAGGGGCTTATTCTTGAAAAATTCATCTACTATGTTCCACTGGGATGACAATCTTTTCAAATAAAGTTCCTTTTCACCGAAGCTGAAAAAAGCACCTGCCTTATAGGTCTGATCAAACTTGGCCAGGGCCACCCCGTTCTCTTTAAATATGCGCAGGTTATCAATATTAATATCTATGTCTTTATATTTCTCGCTCAACCTCTTCTTGTAGGCCTTCCATTCATGCCAGTTTTTCCCTTTTCCTGTAAATTCCTTGAAATAAAAAGACATATATTCGTCTATTTCCTTTTCCTGCCAAGCCCTTGCCCACTCCATTATAAAATCCTCAAGTTTCCCCTTCTCCCTTTGCAACTCCTCTTTGGGTATAAAATTTAATTTTTCGGTGATTATAACGGGGCTGCGCCCCTTGGTTAAATATTTGGAAATTTCAAATATATCACTGTTGTTGAATACAACACATCCATTAGTATCCCTCGGTTTTAATTCCTGATTGGTCCCGTGCAGCCAGATACCATAACCCTTTTTACCCTGTTTCTTGTCTTTTTTGTTGGGATAGTTAATGGGCAGTGCACAGGCCCCGTAGGTGGGTGAGAGGGCCTTTTCTTCAAATACTTTGGTTATAAAATATATTCCTTCCGGGGTTCTCTTGTCTCTGTTTTGAAATTTAGCCCCGTGGTTCTCTCCGGTGGAACAATCATATATCTTAAACGGCTTCTCCAACTTGTCCGATCTATACAGATATGCGGTCTGGGTGGACTTTTCTATCAGCAGGGCATATTCACTTGGGTCCGGGGAAAAATAAACCAATGAATCAGGCACAGAACCCTTGAGTACCTCCTCTAATCCCACCGGCGCGGTCAGGGCGGACCAGGATTCATACGGCAAAATAGACAATACGAAACCAACAGCAATTGCCAGAAATCCGTATCTTATACCAACTTTTCTTTTTCTTGATCCTGAAGCTCCCATTTCAGTACTGTTGATCCTGGGGTACCGGTTATCACCAATTCCACCTTCTCACAGCCCCGGGGCCTTTTCTGAAACCTGAATATATAGGTAGCAGACCAGGGGGTTATAAACGGATAGAAGGCTTCATGCAACAATCCTTCCTTTTTAACCCTTCTAATTTCAAATGGTTCTAATCTGAATTTGCCATCCTTTAAAAGATAGGCCTTCCAAACCGAATTATTCCCGGAAAAATCCATCCGGTTCTCATCCGGTGCATATGCCGATACCAAAAAATCATCATATTCATTTGCAGCCCTTATCTGATCATTCATCATGACCCTGCTTTTTTGGGTATCCAGCCGGTATATCCTTGAGTATTCCTCCGTATATCCAATCCTGAATTCCTCTGTCTTATAGGTAGCGGTTACCAGCAATTCGGTCTTAAGCCCTCTGTGTATGGTACCCTTTTTGGTCCACCTTTCCAGAAGGTTTTTGTATCCTGGAGAAGTATATTCGGTGTCTGAAAGGGTGTGAAATATATTTACAGTGGTGGAACATGAGGAAAACATAAACAGAAAAAGCAGGGCAAGATATACCGAAGGCAGCTGCAGTATACCCTTATTTTTGAAATACTCTTGCAAAAATCTCCTCCACGTGTCTGAGATGATGTTTAAGAGAGAATATCTCTTCAATCTCCCCTTTGTCAAGATACCTCTGAATTGCATCATCCTTTAAAACCAGTTCCTTAAAATCCTCACCTTCATTCCAGGCCCTAAGGGAAACACCCTGGGTCAGAGAATAGGCATGCTGCCTGGAACATCCCTTTTTTATCAAGGCCAGCATAACCTGCTGGGAGAATATTGCCCCCTTCAGCATATAAAGGTTATCCGCCATTTTATCCTTTTTTACCACCAGGTTTTTTATAAGGTTCGTCAGCCTGTTAAGCATGTAATCTACTAATATGGTGCTGTCAGGGCCGATCACCCTTTCCGCGGAAGAATGGCTTATGTCCCGCTCGTGCCACAAGGGCATATTCTCCATGGAGGCAATGCAATTGGATCTGACAAGCCTTGCCAGTCCGCAAAGGTTTTCCGAGCCTACGGGGTTCTTTTTATGGGGCATGGCTGAGGAACCTTTTTGCCCGGCCCCGAACTCCTCTTCCACCTCTCCCACCTCTGTCCTCTGAAGGTGCCTTATCTCCAGGGCTATCTTTTCTATAGAGCCGGCCAGGATGGCCAGGCTGGTAAAATACTGTGCGTGCCTGTCTCTCTGAATGATCTGGGTGGAAACCTCAGCAGGCTTTAAGCCGAGTTTTTCGCATACATATCTCTCCACCCTGGGGGATACGTTTGCAAAAGTGCCTACCGCCCCAGATATCTTTCCGTAACTTATTACATCCTTGCCCTGCTCAAGTCTCTTGAGGTTCCTCATCATCTCGCTGTACCAAACCGCCAACTTGAGGCCGAAGGTTATAGGCTCTGCATGGATTCCGTGCGACCTTCCCATCATTACGGTATCCCTGTGTTCAAAGGCCCTCTTTCTCAGGACCTCCAGAAGATCATTCATATCCTCCATGATTATCTTCAAGGCATCTCTCAGCTGCAAGGCCAAGGCGGTGTCCAGAATATCAGAGGAGGTAAGGCCCATGTGGATAAAGCGGGCATCCGGGCCCACGTTTTCCTCCACATTAGTCAAAAAAGCGATAACATCATGTTTTACCTCTTTTTCAATCTCCTTTATCCGGTCTACTGAAAAGTGCGCCTTTTTCTTTATGTTTTCCAGGGAATCGTGAGGAATAACTCCCTCTTTTTCCAAGACCTCGCACACTGCCATCTCCACCTGAAGCCATTTGGAAAATCGACTTTCAGGTTTCCATATCTTGGCCATTTTTGGACGGGTATATCTTTCTATCATGTCATATGTACCTTAAAATAAAAGAAATTTACCTCTTATAAGGCAATTCTTGCATAAAATCAAGTCAAAATGAAGGTTTGCAGGCATGTTCAATAAGGTTTCTTACAGCTTTGCACAACCCATATCTCTAAAAGATGGGGGTACTTTTCTCTGATTAAAAAACGTCATGTTTTGCAGGTCTCGATAATAGATTATACGGCAAGGAGGATAAAAGCCCCTATTGCCAGGCAATAAGGGGAAAAATAATACAGGTTTCCCCTTCGCAGCATATACATTGTTATTTTCAGTGCCAGGAGCCCGACCAGAAAGGCTACAAGAATACCGGTAAAAAAAGGTGCCAGACCCAGCTCGGTTATCTCCGCCAAATCGAATTTATACATGGCAGCACCTGCAACGGCTGGTATGGACAGCAAAAAAGAAAACCTGCCCGCGAGATCCCGATCCAGACCGCAAAACAGGCCGCAGACAATTGTGGCCCCGGACCTGCTGATTCCGGGAATGATAGCAGTCCCCTGGGCAAGACCAATTACCAGGGCCGGCAACAATCCTAATTCGCGTCTCTTTTTTGCCGGGTTTTCGGGTATAAAATAACTCGCACCCAGGGCAATGCCGGTGATTATCAGCATGAAACCCACCAAAAGGGTTGAGCTGAACAGCCTCTGGGAGAATAGATCCAGGAATATTCCCATGATTAGTGTTGGAATACAGGCCACCAAAACCCAAAGGCCTAAACCAGCGTAGGGAAATTTTCGAATTATTCGGGTTTGTTTATTTTTTTCAGGAAAGACTTTAAGGAAATCCACGCCTTCCCTGGCCATTTCCATCAGGTCTCTGCGGAAGAAGACAAGAACCGCCATCAAGGTACCTACATGCAGGGATATATCCAGAAGCAGCTCCGGTTTTTTTATGCCCATGAGGTTTTGAAACAGGACCAGATGGCCCGAACTGCTTATGGGAAGGAACTCCGTTAATCCCTGTATTATTCCCAGAAAAAGGGTTTGATCAATGTTCATAAACGGCCTTTTGAATAGGAAATCCGCAAAAATAAACCCTATTTCTTTATAACTTAATCGGAAAAAATGCAAATCCTAATACGTAAAAAATATATCATATTCACAACATGGATTTTATTTTGTATAAAATTAAGTATAAATAAGAGTAAACACCAAAATATTAATGCAGGAGGCAGACCGATGTTGGATGATATATATGAAATCCTGGGAAAAGATAGGGCAGAATATCTTTTGAAACATAAGTGCGGTACTATTAAAAAGGAAAAATTAAAGATCCCCTCTCCTGATTTTATCGACAAGGTAGTGAGGGAATCGGACAGGTCCAACAATGTGCTCAGGAACATGCAGTCCGTGTTCAACCACGGCAGACTCAAGGATACCGGTTATTTGTCGATACTCCCGGTTGATCAAGGTGTGGAACACTCCGCCGGTGCGTCATTTGCCCCGAACCCCGATTATTTTGACCCGGAGCATATCGTAAGGCTGGCCATGGAAGCGGGATGCAACGCAGTTACATCAACCCTCGGGGTGCTGGGAAGCGTGAGCAGGAAGTATGCCCACAAAATACCCTTTATTGTTAAATTCAATCATAACGAATTGCTTACCTATCCCAATAATTATGACCAGATCTTATTTGCAAACATCGAGCAGGCCTTTGATATGGGGGCCGTGGGTGTAGGGGCTACCATATATTTCGCCTCAGCGGAGTCCGGCAGGCAGATTACCGAGGTGAGCGAGGCCTTCAAGATAGCCCATGACTTGGGAATGTTCACCGTGCTCTGGTGCTATCTTCGAAACGAGGCATTCAAAACCGAGGACAGAGACTATCATGTGAGCGCAGACCTTACAGGCCAGGCCAATTACCTGGGTTCCACCATTGAGGCGGATATTATCAAACAGAAATTGCCCGAAAATAACGGGGGATTCAAGGACCTGAAATTCGGCAAGACCCATGAAAAGATGTATTCGGAGCTCACCACCTTTCACCCCATAGACCTTGTAAGATACCAGGTGGCAAACAACTACATGGGAAGGGTGGGCCTGATAAATTCCGGGGGCCCCTCCGGTGAAAATGATCTTGCCGATGCGGTTTACAGTGCGGTGGTGAATAAAAGAGGAGGGGGAATGGGACTCATTTCAGGGAGAAAGACCTTTCAGAAACCTCTCAAAGAGGGGGTTAAAATTTTTCATGCAATCCAGGATGTCTACCTGAACAATGAGGTATCTGTTGCGTAGACCGGGGAAACTTTCCGTTCCCACAAATCGGAAGAAAGTGCAAGTGCTTAATTGCACGTCCTTTCCGGCGCTAATTGATGCCAGAAGCTTTTAAGCTTACCGGCGAGCTTTAAGATCGTGGAGGCGTAATAATCGCTATGATTGTATTTTAGGATGACCTTCTTCTTTTTATTGTAGTTGTCCTCTTCCTGCCAATTGTGTGCGCTTAAATAACGGGCGATACTTGCTATTGCGTCCTCGTGATGAAAAAGATTTATTACGTTATCGCGGTTTCCGTCGAATCCGTATTTTTCTATATTCGAGGGAAGGAACTGGGGAAACCCTATGGCACCTTCTATTGAACCCTTCAACTTAAAGGGCTCCATTTCATGGTTTTTAACATAGCGGAGCACTGCCTTTAGCTCCCGGTATGCCCTGGAACTCTTTCTGGACAGTCTTTGCTTTATCTCTGCCTTGGTTAAACTGGACCTTTCCTCCGGGGGTATTTCCGCATATATACTCCGAAAAACCACGGGTTCCAGGGAGAGGGCCTGGGTGACCAGGATGTTTATGGTAAAAAAACGGCCTGTATATGTCCCGCATGCAGTCTCAACGGAAAGAATGGCTACGATTATGGGGGCGGATACTTGAAACCGGTCTTCTGCACTCTTTAAGGCCTCCTTATGGTTTTCCAAATAGGTAACGCCCCTTTCTATCGAATATTTTTCCAGGAACTGGGAGTAATTGAGTTCCGCCTCTCTTCTGATAAGGCTCTTGGCTACCGCCCTCGGTATTAAGTTTATCTCGGGATGGCTGAAGATATGGTCCAGGTACCCCTGATCCAAGCCGTCGGCGTGTAAGGAAAGCACTAGTTTCTCAAAGGGGCCCTGTAAATCCTCTGCGTGAGTTCCATCACAGTTGAGTAAAAGGCTTGTAACCAAAATTACAAGTATTGCCAGCCGATTGATGTACCTCATGTTCTTATTTCATTCCTTTCCCTCCCAAACTTTTTACAAATTCGGAGTATATCTCTTTACTGAATTTACCGCTTTTTACGTCCTTTATCACCACCTGGCTCAAGGTATCAAAGGCCTCCATCGCATTTCTATAGGGCCTGTCGTTATTTGTAAGTGCCTCATAGCAATCGATCATCCCAATTATTTGAGTTGTCTGGGAGATCCTTGTCTTTCCGACAGGATAACCGGTGCCGTCTAATTTCTCGTGATGTTCCAGGGCCACCCGGCTTATACGATTATCACTGAAATTGCACTCCCTCAAGATATTGTAACCAAGGGTTGTATGACCTTTCATTTCCTCAAACTCCTCATCGCTTAGTTTTCTGGGGGCAGCGAGGATTCCCTTTTTAATTTTTGTTTTGCCCACGTCATGCAGTAATGCGCATAAGCCGAGTGTCTTTGCTTCATCCGGAGGGTAATCATTATAGAATGCAAAACCCAGGGTAAGGGCCATAACATTGATAGAATGCAAAACAGTGGAATAGTCTTGGTAAGACATGTCGACCAGGCTGCTCACCACAGAAGATTCCCTGGAGTAATCATCCACTAAAGTAGATATGGTTTCGGACACACCTTCAAGGCTCCCGCTTCTCGGCTCCGTAAAGGTTTCCTCCACAATAGTCAAAAGGGTCTCCCTTACTTTGTTGGGGCTTCCGGATCGGGAATCGTCCTTCAACTGCCTGTTAAGACCTTTTTGGGCTTCCTGAATTCCCTTTAGCCTGTCTTTATGCCTGATGTACAATTCCGAAGGATGCCTTCCTTCCTTGATACGCATTTCCTGTAGCGTAATCCCTGCACGCTTGTACAATACAAAGTCTTGTCCCCCGGTTTTTCTGTAAAGTTCTACATTCCGGTAATATTTTAATTGGGATTTTCTGGCCTTTATCATTTCAGGGGTCATTCTACCCTGCCCCGGATATTTTGAAATATCCTCCTGCGCTCAATTCCTCTAATAATTATATGGTACAAAGTCCCTGAGGCGTCTTTTTTTGCTTTTCGCGGCATATCTGGCCTCTATCATATTCTGTTCATAGGGTAAAGTATAAAAGCAAGGGTGCCTTCGCTTCCACCGGGGAATGTTATTCTTGCGGGGCTGTTCCAGTGAAAGGTGTTGTAGGTGATCTGTCCCTGTCCGGGGATGTTGATACCGCTTATCCTGTTACCGGCATCATAGGTGTAATTGATGGTAACACCATCAGGGCCGATAAATGAATGTCCTCAATTTGACTTCATAATAACCTAAATTATCAACTCTTTTCGATACTATTCATTATAAGCCCTTGATTTTTTATAATACTTTATTCCCCCAAAAAAGGAACTTTTTCCACCAAAATAATATTTCAGATCAGCTACATCACGATTTGTTTGAACAAAATCATATAACATTCTCAAGTTAAAGATGTAAAATATAATAGGAAAAGGCATAAAAATGAAAATAGCGAGTTTAAACAAAATAACTGGTACATCAATCAGCCCTGCAAAGATCAATGAGCTTATGGCTGTTATTATAGACAACGATAAAAGGCTAAGGATTGCAAACACTTCGCCTATAAAAAAATAATATGCTATATCGCTCTTTATTTGTGCTATTGATTTATGGAAATTCTTTTTTCGGTGATTTAGAGGTTTCTTTATTGCTGTCCAATAAACGGGAGTACCGGAAAGGGAGGTGAAACATTTAACAAGAACATTCTTCCAAAATTCCTTTTCTTGTCTTGACATATCTTTTTTATCACAATCATAATATGCAAAAATAGTTGTAATAACGTAAATTATAAATCCGATTAGTCCAATAAAGCCAACTATTGCCATTGTGGAAGGGTTATCTAAATGAAAATATTTCAGAATGAAAAATAAACTTAGGGCAAATGGTAAACTAAAACTACTAAAAATAATTAATAATTTTGACATATCGCCTCTTAATCGCAACTTGAACTATGAAAGCAACAGCAGTAAAACAACCCCAAACCAGGCCCTATACCCGCAGTAGCCCCGCCACCCAAACCAACTGAAATCATTTTATATGAGCCAGTCCAATAACAACTCGATCCAGATCGATTACTGGTTGCAGTTCCAAATATTGTACTTACAGTAGCACCAGCTCCCCAGCAGGTACAAATGGAGGTTACCATACAGCACTTTACCCTATCGTCGCATTCATCATCACAGCATATCACTTGAATGGTAAAGCTCACGCCTATACCAATGCCCCCTACTGCACCCGCGCCACCAGTCCAACATCTTTTGCCCAAGGGATCGATTATTTTTAAAGGATTGTTTTCAGAATAAAAGTACATGTTCTTTGGCCTATCTGAATTGGTTCCATCAACAAGTAACCCAACTGGATCCAATCTTAAATAACTTCCTGCCCTTGGATCATAATAACGGTGGAAGTTATAATGCAGCCCCGTCTCCCCATCATAGTATTGGCCCGGAAATCTAAGATTATTGGTAATGGTAGATTTAATGTCAACCTCCGCCTCCCCAAAGGCCTCGTACTTCGCTTTCCAAACCACACCCCCATTAACACCTGTCATTTTCTGCGGCGTCCCTAAGTGGTCATTATGGTAGAAGTAGTATTCTATTCCGATCTTCATGAATAACGGGCCGGTGGACCATGTTGAGCCGGGCTTCCATCCGTAGGTTCTTATCTCTGTTCCTGTTGAGTCGTATTCTCCTACCAACCCCTCATCCGCATAATGGAATTACGTCCTTGTGCCTCCTACATCCTTCCACAGCCTCCTGCCGAATGGGTCGTAGTAGTATTCTGCTATCAAAGAACCGGTTTCCGGTTCTCCGTTCCAAACTTCGCTAAGTCTGTCTTCGATATTATACACATAGCTTGTTACAGTACTGCCGGATATTTTCTTTGTCATATTCCCATTTGCATCGTATTCATAGGAGATATCGTCATAACCGTTGAGTTCGTTGTTATTGTTGTAGGCCCAGGTTTTAGTTGTATCGGAGGAGGTCAGCCTGTTGCCAACAGCATCATAGGTAAAAGCCTCGTCATACAAATTAACCCCATCCGGATTATCCACTGTTGTCAACCGGTACAGATTATCATATTCATACTGGTAAGCCCCATGTTCTGTATCCTTGGTGAGGATGTTATCCATCCTATCATAGGTATAGGCATAATCCAAAAGTGTATTTCCACCGGGGTCTCCGGCATTGATGTCCTTGACCCTCATTAGGGAACCGTACACATGCTCCTTTGTGCTTCCTCCTGGCAGGGTAATGCTTGCAGGCCGGTTCCAGGTATATTCACTGATTGTAACAAATCCTATGTTCGGTATTTGTACTCCTTTGAGCTGGTTGTTGGAATCATAGGTGTAGGTGTAGGTAGTACCATTGGCATTGGTAAAGGTCTTTTTCAAA
>CAZZPR010000079.1:0-12862 GCA_964655655.1 uncultured Desulfobacteraceae bacterium
GCAGCAAGGTTTTTCAGGCCGCAGTAGTTGGCTGCTGCACAATCCGGGTTAAAGCATGCCCATGATGCCCCTTCTTGGTACCGGGGAAGTTTTGGTAAGTGGTGTTAGTATTGTTCTTTTGCCCTGTTTTCCTGTTTATTATTTAGAATCCCGCTTCCTTAATGGCATCCTGCCCCCCAAAGCCCTGCCCCTTTCCTCAAGGCAATATGTTTAGCAGTTAGTCATTGAAAAGGCATGGTATATTGGTTAAACTTAAAATTGTTGAGGATACCTTTATAATGAACTGTGAAATCATAACAATCGGGGATGAACTTTTATCAGGCCACACCAAGGATGTAAACACTCCTTTCCTCGCCCGGGAGCTTTCTCTGATGGGGGTAGGTGTAACCTTTTTTGCCACTGTCGGGGATGATCTTAATCGAATAAAAGATGTCCTGTCATTGGCGATAAAGAGGTCCGATTTGATTATAGTTGCAGGCGGACTGGGCCCCACGGAGGACGATTTGACAAGAGAAGCCATTGCCGAAGCTACAGGCTCGCCCCTTTTTTTGAACGATAATTTATTGGCGCAAATTGAGAAATTTTTCCGGACTCTCGGCTATAAAATGTCGGAAAACAACAAAAGGCAAGCCCTTCTTCCGCGGGGCTCTGTTCCTGTCCCTAATGAAATTGGAACAGCCCCCGGGTTCATGATGGATACAGGAAAATTTTTGTTGATCGCTATTCCCGGTGTGCCAGAGGAGGTAAAATATCTTTGGAAAAAACATTTATTTCTGTATCTTAAAAATCGCTTCCATTTATCCAAGGATTCAACTGCCTTCAGGATCCTGAAGATAGCCGGGATGGGCGAAAGTGAGGTCGCTGAAAAAATAGAAGGCCTGCTCAATGCCCGGCAAGATCCGTCCGTAAGCATTACAGCATCACCGGGTGATATAAGCATTAAGATAACGGCACACGGAGACGAAAAAAGAAGCCCCTGGGAACTTATAGCTCCTTTAGAAAGAAAGATAGGTAACCGGCTGGGAATAAATATATACGGCAAGGACGAGGAGACCCTTGAAGGGGTTGTAAATAAGCTGTTAATTCAGGGTCAGGAAACCCTTAGCATAATTGAAACATTCTCGGGTGGTGAACTCACCTCAAGACTCAAAAAATCCCCTGGATGTCCCTTGAAAGCCAGTATAGTCGCCGGGCAAATGGAACAGGTTTTTTGTTTTATCGACAAAAACGGATCGGTTTTAGGTATGCAAACAAATCCCGCCATACCCCTGGCTAAGGTAATACAATCAAAGGGAGAAAGTTCCATAGGACTTGCCCTAATAGGGGATATACACCGGACAAGAAAGGGCTATGAGGTTCAGGCACATTTGGGGATATCCGGCAGAGGGCTTGACCTGGAGTTCAATCTGAAGTCTTTTGGTAGTGATATACCCGTGCTCCAGCAGAGAGCCGCCTGCATAACTTTGAACACCCTGAGAAAGTCACTGATCAAAAAAGGAAATCAACAAAATTGACGTTAAACCCCAAGGAGGTGAAGAAATATGATCCGCAAACCAGCAGTGGCAGGTCAATTTTATCCCCAGGAGAAAGAAGACCTCCAAAGAGACCTTTTTGAAAGAATTGAAGGTGCCGGAAATGCGAAAAAAAAGGTGTTGGCCGTAATTTCACCTCACGCCGGGTATATTTATTCCGGAGATGTAGCCGCATGCGTCTACTCCAAGGTTGACATACCTGGCGCAGTAATAATTATGGGCCCCAACCACCACGGAATAGGGGAACCGTTTGCAGTAATGAGCCAAGGCAAATGGAAAATGCCCGGGGGGGAAATCAATATAAATGAAAAATTGGCCGGCCTGATGCTCGAAAATTCCCGATGGCTAAAAGCAGATTACGGTGCCCACACAAGGGAACATTCTGTAGAGGTACAATTGCCGTTCATTCAATATATCAATCCTCGGGCGGAATTCGTTCCTGTGGTTATGGGAAGGGCAAATTTTGAAATATGCCGGGAAATAGGTAAATCCATAGCAAGTGCGGTAAAGGCATACGGTGAACCTGTTCTAATTGTGGCCAGCACGGATATGACCCATTACGAATCCCAGGAGTCTGCAAAGCAAAAGGATAAAAAGGCCATAGATAAAATACTCGCCCTGGACGCGGCCGGTCTCATGGATACAGTGGCAAGCAATAATATTTCTATGTGCGGGGTCATACCCACTACAATAACCTTGATTGCTGCCAGGGAACTGGAGGCGACCCGGGCAACGCTGGAAAAATATGCCACATCCGGGGATGTGAGCGGAGATTACAGCTTCGTGGTGGGGTATGCAGGGATCACAATACAATAGGCTTCATGCTTGAGCCCTTAAAAGTTAATTCCGAGATAACGGTAAAAGGCAGAGTAAGACTTTTATAGATATCGGAGACCTTTCCAGACCATTACAATATTTGGCTTTCAAAAAAGAGGGTGGTGCTTTTCGAAGGTGACTGTCGGCAGGGCGCCCGTTCTTTCGGTATGACTTATTTACCCTTGAACCAATTCCCCGCACACCAGATCCATATCCGAGACCAATCCCTCATGTAATCCGGCCAAATCTACCTCATCCATTTTCTTTTTAAGTTCCGGCATGTCCTGCCCGCAGGAACCGATTATCCTTTCTGTATTGACATATACCTTTTCCGCGGTCTCTCTGGCAAAAATACGGGCAATTCCCATCATGCACTCAGTGGAAAATTTCGATTCACGCTCTTTTGAAACAGCCCTGAGGCAGGTGGAATTTGCCACCTCCGCCCATGTCATCATATCCGCCAAAAGGAACATATAATACTGGCTTTTGATAAGCTTAAGTCCCCTGGCGTTGCGGAGCAGCTCGTTCAAAAGCTCAATTGTCTCTGCAATAATCAAGCCCCCGGACTCCCCCGGCAACCCTTTGAGCCCTTCAGCCATCCTGGCGTAATATTCACCCTTTGTACGCACTGTCTCCCTTAATCTGAAAATGGATATGATGTTCTGCTGAATTTCACTTGTGCCCTCAAATATAGTGGTGATCTTAACATCCCGCTTAATCTTCTCCACCTCGAATTCCCTTATGTACCCGTATCCGCCAAGTGCCTGAATCCCGTCATTTGCCATTGCATCACCTGCCTCGGTGGCAAAGTATTTTGCAATTGAGCCTTCTACCTGCAGATCCTCTTCCCCCAAATCCAGTCTTTCCGCCACCTCTTCTATGTAACATCTTGCGGCTTCCAGTCTAACCGTGTTTGGAACCAAAAGTTTATGGGTGTACCCCTGCTTCTCTATAAGTTTTGTTCCAAATTGCACCCTTTCCCCGGCATAGGAAAGGACCTTTTCCAGCGAAGCAACTCCCGCTGCAAGGCCGAAGGTGGCAACCATAAGCCTGGTATAACCGAAGACCTTGTTGGACTGTTTCAGTCCCTGTCCTTCTATACCTCCCACGAGGTTTTCAGCCGGAACATATACGTCCTCCAGCACTATGGGTGCTGTGTTGGAGGCCCTTATACCGTGCTTGTCCTCATGTTTTCCTGGTAAAAAACCCTCTGCGCCTTTTTCTATAATAAAAAATGATATCCCGTTCGGGGTGTTGGCAAGAATGGTATAAAGGTCAGCCACTCCCCCGTTCGTTATGAACTGCTTCTGGCCGTTTATCTTGTATCCCCGAATATTCCCCTGTTCATCCAATACCCTTTCAGCCCTTGTTTTTATTGCTTGAACATTTGAACCGGCATCAGGCTCTGTTACTGCATATCCCACGACCATCCCTTCTTCGGCTATCCTTCCCAGATATAGCTCTTTCTGCTCTTCGGTGGCCCCTACCCTTATGGGGTCCAAACCCAGACATATGGCAAGAAATGATGTTGCTACGGCCATATCTATCTTTGCCATTTCCTCGGAAACTCTTGCTATCTGAACTGCGGTCGCCCCTAATCCTCCATATTCCTCGGGTATGAATATTAAATGAAAACCTATATCCGGCCCAAGTAAAAAACGAATCAGTTCTTCCGGGAAATCTCCCTTCTCATCCATTTCCAATCTTGTTTCCAAGGGCAATTTTTCCTTCTCTACCCTCTTGAGTGTGTCAATAACCATGGAAAACATTTCCTCATCCATCTCTGAATACCTCCTCCGTTTGGTTAACGATTCGCAGCCAGATTCAATAAAAGTAACTATTTAATAGTTTACCGGGAGCCTGTCAATTATTTTCCGGTCCTCTCAAACCAAAATACTCTGTAATCGGTCCAAGGCCAATAATAAAGCTTCCTTGACCTTAGGGTACATTTATCTTATCATCCATCCTGTTGCTAATAATAAAAACCCACACACTTTTATCCTCAGAGTCAGATGATACATTTACTTAAAGCCCCTTTTGAAAAAATATCCAAACCTTTTCTGGATCTCCTTATTAAATACAGGATATCTGCGTTCCAATTAACTATTATCAGCTTTATCGGAACAGCACTGGCCTCTATTCTTGTCTATTGCGAGATCTGGGTTTTGGGCGCCTTAATCTTTGGGGCTTCTTCATTGTTCGACGCATTGGACGGGGCATTGGCCAGAAAGAGCTATACCTCCGGACCCCGGGGCTCCTTTCTGGATTCGGTAACAGACAGGTTCTCCGACAGTGCAATACTTTTTGCCGTTATACTTTATTCGTTCAATTCAGGTAATCGGGAGATTTTTGTCCTGTCCCTCCTCGCCCTTATTTTCTCACTTGTAACAAGCTACATCAAAGCCAAGGCCGAAATCTTTGTGGAATTTGGTTCAATAGGGCTCCTCCAAAGACCTGAAAGAATCTCTATCATATTTTTCATGCTTTTGTTTAACAAATATATTGCCTTGGGCTTATGGATATTGGTCATCGGTGGTTATATTACCGTTTGCCAGAGACTATTTTCTGCCTTTAAAAAATTGTAATATCCTCTGATATTTTTCACACCCCGGTGCTGAACCCGGAAAACAGGGCCCTGGCGATGATTCCGGCAACAGGAGGAAAGAAAAATGTGCAGGCAAGCCGTATCAGGGTAAACTTCCAGCCCAGGATCCCCACCTCCATGGGCAGCCTGCTCACGGCCCATAACGACCAACCGGTTAAAAAAGCCACCATGGTACCCACTCCCGCACCGGACCTCAACAGTGCGGCCACCACGGGCAGGCTTACATAAGGACCTCCCGGGGCGAGGCCTCCGGCCGCAGTGCCGATCAGGATGCCCCGTATTCCGGATTCCTCCCCGATCCACCTGGAGATCATATCATAGGGCAAAAGCACCCTTACCATGCCGGCCACGATAAAAGCGAATATGAGCAGTGGTAAAATCTCGAGGGTCATCCTGAATGCGGAGCTCAGTCCGCTTACATGCTGCCCCTGCCCATTTAAATAACCAACGGCCAACAGAATAAACGCTATTATTCCCATTATTATGGTAGGTGCCAACATCCTCGAATCCCTCCTGTGCGCCTTTGAAGAGCTTTCAGTGCCCCTTTTCATTTCCTTTTCCTTGCAGCCTTGCCTGAACCTGCTCTATCTCCTCTGAAATACTATGAATATACTCCGGCTCCAGGTGCAAGTGTTTTCCGTTTTGCTCGAGCCACCTTTTGAATTCCGATACCCTGGCCAGCTCATCCCCGGATTTCTTTCCTCCCCCGGACAGGGAATTCAATGTTTTTCGGATCTCTTTCCACCTCTTCTGGAAGGCCTGTACCTTTTCCCATAGCTCCATGTTTTTTCTGCCTGAATAGATATGGGCCGAGGTGCCGGAATCAACGAGATGTCTCATTCTCCTGGAATCCCCATAGCAGGCGTATTTGAAATCACAATACGCGCAGGGGTTCATATCCGCGGAGTAATGAAACACCCCGCTGGCAATCTGGTCTCTGAGCCTGTCCGCATAATCACCTATAAGGGTTATCCCGCTCAGGTCTACTCCTTTTGACCCGGATATGTTGAATAAAACCGGAGAAGTCAGGGTTTCTCCCCGCAGAAAGGAGTCCCTCTTTATCATATAATACCTGGCTGCCACTCCCTCTGCCCCCAGCCCCCGGAGGGCGGATAAATAGCATGGGAGCTGAAATGAAAGTCCTTTTTTTATTTCGGCCAGCTGGGGCTTCCTGCCTGTCTTGTAATCATATATATGGAATATATCCTCTTGCCCGGACAGCTTATCCACCCTGTCTATATAGCCCCTAACCCTTGTATTGCCCAGCCTGACGGGTGATCTATCCCCTCCGAACCTGGATTCATGTTCAATTACCTGCTCTTGATGCATGACATTTTCCTCAAACCGCAGAAGCTGGGAAAGAATGCCCTCCCTTTTTGGAAGACCCTCTCCATCCTCAAGGGAGGTGGTCTCCAGGCCGTCCAGAATGTCCCGCTTGATGCTGGGGAAAATATCAAAGCCCTGGAGATATCTCAAACGGGAAAAATACTGCTCCCCCGTGGCCCTTGCAATCTCAAAGGCCTTTTCTAAACCCAGTGAGGCTATGTTCCCGGCCCCGTGCTTTTTAAATTGGTCAAAAATCAATTTTAAAATGGAATGCACATGGGTGCCCATATCCCTGAAAGACACTACCTCCATCTCCTCAATAGGCTCCAGGGAAAATACCTGCCCGAACAGGTAGTGCATGGGGCAGTTGGCAATCATATCCAGCCTGGACGCGGAAAATACCTCCCCCATATTTTCCCTGTAACGTGAAAAGGTGTTTGAAGAAAAAACCAGTCCGTCGTATTCGGTAAGCCCGTCTTTCGTAGCTCTGCCCATCAGGGAGCGTACGCCTCTTATTACGGATTCATTGAGGAATTCATTCTCCCCTAAAACCACCAGGCCGTGGAAGAAACCGCCTTTTCCCGCAGGGAAAGAAGTTCTTTTTTCCGTGTCCATGGTGTTCAGGAATTCCTGTCCGGAGGCAAAGCAGGCAGGCGGGTCCCAGGGAAAAAGTTTCTTTAGCTCCTCGGCGCTGTTGCAGGGCACCATGGAGGCCATGTCCAGCAATACCGGTGAGGGTTGAACTTCCTTTTCCCCGACCCTTCCGGGCCAGGAGAGGAAAAGATTTTTGCTGTAATTCCGAAGCAGGTGGCTGAAAAGGTGCCTTGATTGATCCTCCAGATCCATCCTTCTCAGGCTTCCGGCCAAGCTTTCCGGGATTACAAAATCTTCAGGGTCCTTCAGGGGGAAATGCCCCGAATCAAGTCCCCCGGCAAAAATTATTTCACATTGCTGTCCCGCCATCCCGGTCCATTCCGATATATTTACCGCCCCTTGTATGGGATCGTCCTTTACCGTGGTTCTTCCGGCGAGGGCAATAATTTCCTTCTTGATGCGTTCCAGACCGGAGATTCCCCTGGCGCCGGGCGCAAAGGAATCCGCCCTTTCTATCTGCCTTGCAGATTTTACCACCAGTTCCTTAAGGGCAGTAAAAGACTTCACATCCCTTCCGGTTATCCTTTCGGACCTATCCATTCCGGCTAAATTGCGTTCCCCGGAGGATAAAAACAGGTTTTCCCGGACCCTGAACCGGTGAAGCAGATTTAACAGCCCATGCGCTATTGCCATTGGGCCCCCTTCGATGGGCAGCTCTCTGAAAGGCGCTGTATTCTTCCTCAGGTGAAACATCTGGTGGAGAAAAATGTGGTAGCGGTGCAAAATATCGCAGCCGTCCGGTCCCCTGGTATGACCCTGATACAGGAAAGAAAAGTAATCCCCGGCATGGGAAAGCCAGTCCTCTATTACGTCCCCTCCCCGGATACCACATTGTCCGGCAACCTGGTCGATGAAATTTATATCCATATCCTGCCCGGATTCCCCGCAACCGGACATAAAAAGATTCACTAAATCATCTTTGTCCTCCCCGGCGAAGAAAAGAGCCTTTTCTTTCAGAAGGCTGAACCATTCCATCCACTCACCATGGCTTATATTCCCCGGGAGCGGGCTTACCAGACCGGAATGGAAAAAACTGTAGACATCCTGCCTCCGGAATCCGTTCAGGGGAATATCCATCAACAGCTGGAACACCCTGAACACAGGAACCGAGACAAGGGAAAACCCCCTGGATATATTGAAGGGGATTCCGTATTCCGGAAAAATTTCGTACACAATAGGATAATATTCTTCAAGATCAGGAAAGATGACCCTTATGCCGCCCAGGTCATTCATATCACGTTGGATGGACAGGTTCTTGATCTCCCTGCATATACCCCTTACCTCATCCACCCTCGTGTTAAAGGAGTCTATCTTTATGTCTTTTTCAGCACTACTGTCATATTCCCCCGAACGGTATAACCCACGGGCAAAGGGATTTTTGAATTCCCCGCATTCGGCGCCCTTTATACTGGTGTGGAGTCCTCCGTTATTCAGTCTTTCCATAAGGGGCAGGGTGTGTTTATAAATCCTAAGCGCCTCGTTCCCCGGATCCCCGTGTTGCTCCTCAGGTTGGCACAGCTTCCTTAACCACAGTACAGGTTCCTGCAAATTCGGATCAAGGTCCAGGGACCACAAAACCTCCCGGGCGCATTCAAACAGTCGAAAAAGTATGTCCTCCTCCGCTCTGGTCAGGCTTATAAACCCCTCAAGCACAATAAATTGGATGTCCTTTAGAAGTCCCGGGCTTGCTCCACTGTTCAAAAAGGATTTTACACTTGCGGTTATATCATCCTCGTCATACAGGAGGTGTTTTCGTTTGAACTCCTCATAATCTCCGAACAAAAGCGCCAGGTCCACATCCATTGCATATCTTTCTTCGCCTGCTCCAGGTCTAGCCCCATCCAATCGGTCCATTTTGGGGTAGAGCCGGTCTATAAATCTATCCTCCAAATTGTTGTTCACCAGGAGGGAAAAAAACCCGATTATGTGTCTGTAAACCCCCAGCATCTCCTTGCCTTCCCTGGCTGAAAGGAGCAAAGAAGAAAAATATTTTAAACCTTCCGGTTCGCCGCTTCTTTTTGCCAGCACCGCCTTAACGGCCAATTCCTTCATCGGGCCATCCATGTAGGAATATTCCCTGAAATCCCTGTGAAGCAGATGTTCCTCGAATATACGCCTGCATATAGATGATAGTGTGTCCACCGGGGTTCCTAAAAATGCATTTATTCCTGACTGTAAAACCGTAGCCAAATCCCGGGTAGGAACAATGTGCAGGGTATTGTCAGCAGAGGCCCCCTTTGCAGTCATGTTCTCCGAAAGAAGCCTCCTTCTCACCTCCACTGTACTTCCTGTAATGTAAGTAAGTTTTTTCATGGCAAGCCTTGAACCTTGAAGACCGAACCTGGTACCATAGATTAATTCATTATACGTTTTCCCTTTCTCATACCACCCGGGATTACTGTAATCAAGGACATAAGCCGGGTACAGAATCTGGAATCCGGAAAGGGGCCTGTAAAAAACACCAGTATTGCCCTCCCTGAGTTGAAAGAGATTCGTACAAAAGGCTTATTTGTTAAGAAAAAATTTTTGACAGACTTATTAAAATGATACAAGATATCAAATCTACGAAGAATAAATCAAAATAGAGGATAAATGCATTTTGAATTAATTTTTTCCAGGCCCTGAAATGCTGAAAAAAATACTTCTTTGTTCTGCCATCTTCAACCTGTTCTCCCTCCTGTCTACAGGCGGAATACTAATCCCCGGGGAGGACGCTTTGGCAGGAAAAAGTCAAGCTCAGACTAAAGCAAGAAGGGGGTATGAAAAAATGGATCAAAAAAAATGGTTGACCGAGGACCAGCAGGAATATCTTCTGAAGCTCGTCAGGCAAACCATAAAGGACCGGCTCTTTAAAGCCAAGGGCTCGCCCGGGATGGTTCCTGAAAATATTCCCGGGGCCTTTAAAAAAAGGGCCGGGACCTTTGTGACCATCAAAAAAGAGGGAAACCTCAGGGGATGCATAGGTCACATTATTCCCGAGGAGACCCTTATCCAGGGGGTACTGGAAAACGCGATAAACGCCGCTTTCAGGGACCCCAGGTTCCCCCCGCTCAGGAAAGAGGAATTCCCTGATATACATATCGAGATCAGCATTCTGACACCTCCCAAGGAACTATCTTATCAAGACTCCCAAGATCTTCTGAAAAAATTAAGGCCGGAAATAGACGGGGTTATCTTAAAAAAGGGATTTTACCAGGCTACTTTCCTGCCACAGGTGTGGGAACAGCTCCCGGATAAAAAAGAATTCCTGTCGCATCTATGCATGAAGGCGGGTCTTCCTGCGGATAGCTGGAGCAAGGAAAAGCTCCAGATATCCACTTACCAGGTTCAGGCCTTTGAAGAGAAAAGTCCCGAAGAGGATTAGAGACAGGCCTCTCCCGATCATAAAAAAAATAACAGGAGCGGATAAATTTCCATAGCCTCAACAGGTCAGGAGGTTTCCGAGAAACGAGATCAATGAATCTTGCCGGCATTATAATCCTATCCGTTGTGGGTACGGGAATTTCCTCCATAGCTGTCCAGATCATTACAATCAGGGAATTCCTAACCCAGTTTTCCGGAAACGAGATCACTATCTCCCTTGTTCTCTTCTGCTGGCTGGTAATAAGCGGGATAGGGTCCCTCGCATCCAGGTCTATAAAAAGCTCCCTCTTTATGTATTCAGTGCTGGCACTGGTAACAGGCATATTCCCACTTGCCCAGATTATTGCAATCCGGATATTAAGGGACGTCATATTTATACACGGTGAATCCCCCGGCCTTTATCCCACCTTTTTTTTCATCCTGGGACTTAGTGCAATCTATACATTTATGATTGGGCTTATACTTCCCTATTCACTGGGAGTCATCAGGCAGGATAAAAGAGATCTTACCACTGGAGGTCTGTACATCACGGATAATATTGGCGACATAGGGGGTGGAATTTTAACAAGCTTTATCCTGGTCTATTTCTTCACCCCTTTCAAGGTAATAGCCCTTACCTCCTCTCTTTTGCTGTTTATTTCCCTGGTGCTGCTTATTTATTTAAAAAGATATGTACTCTTCCTGGCGGCCTTTATATGCGTTGTTGTCTTTTTTGGAGCCTCTTTTGAAAAAGGGTTTGAAATCCGTACCCTTTATAATCAATACGGCCCGAATATATTGAGTTACCAGGAGTCCCCGTTCGGCAGGATTGTGCTTACAGAGGAAAACGGGGAATATACCTTCTGGGAATCAGGCATGCCCATTTATTCAACCTCTAACATAATCGATGCCGAGGAAAAGGTTCACTATCCGTTATGCCAGCTTGAAAAAGTGGAGGACGTACTTCTCGTATCAGGGGGCATGGGCGAGACATTGGATGAGATACTGAAATACTCACCCAATTCAGTAGATTACGTGGAGTTGGACCCCGCATTGACAAAGATAGCCGCAAGGTTCGGGATCTTGAGAAAAAAAGCGGGGGTCAGTATAATTACTGCAGACGGCAGGAAATACATAGCAAACACGGATAAAAAATATTCCGCTGTAATCCTTGATCTCCCGGAACCCGACAACTTCCAGATAAACCGGTTTTACACCGGCCAGTTCTTTGCCCAGGCCAAAGGGGCCTTAAAAAAACATGGAATTCTATCTTTTTCCCTGATAGCCAATCCGAATTACCTTTCAGAGGTGAGGATAAAAAAACTATCCTCTATATACAATGCACTTAAAAACAGTTTTTCCCGGGTGCTCTTGATTCCCGGGGAAGAGATATATTTTCTTGCCAGTGATGGTGAGCTAACTCCAGATGTGCCCATTAGGCTGAAAGAAAAATCCATCCCCACCTCCTATATCGAGGGTTACTATTACGGAAATGTAACGGAGGACAGGATAAGGTCAATAAATAAATGCATGGATCCCGAAGAATTCTCCAACATGGACTTCCAGCCCAGGGTCCTCAATATCATGTTCAAGGAATGGTTCAAAAAATACGGTACCTCCCCCGGCCTTTTTATGGCCGTCCTCCTTGCCCTGCTGGCCTTTTACCTGTTTATTATAAGGAGGGAGGAGTATGTTCTTTTTTCAACAGGTTTTGCCACCATGGGAACTGAGATCCTGGTATTGATATCATTTCAGGTTATCTATGGCTACGTGTACCTGAAGGTGGGCCTCATAATCACAGCGTTTTTAAGCGGGCTTTTGCCCGGCGCAATTTTGGGAAACAGGTGGAAAAAGGGCAGAAAACGTGTACTGATAAAGACTGAAGCCTGGATGATTCTTTTGCTCTTAGCCGCCTTGCTTTGGATTTCCTTCTCCCAGCACATTCTTCCGGAAAAGGTATTTTTTCTTTATGGCCTTTTCTTTTCCGTGCTGTGCGGCATCCAGTTCCCGGTTGCAGCGGAGATGATCGGGGAACACAAAAGCCCGGCAGCGAATTTATTTGCAGCGGATCTGGTGGGTGCAGGCTCGGGAACCCTGGTTATAGGTGTTCTTTCAATACCCCTATGGGGAATACATGCGGCTATCATAATACTCATCCTGGTAAAACTCATAAGTGCAATAGTTGTCCTTAGGGGGTAGAAGCCATAAAGTTTTTGATTTGCTTCTTGGAGACTGTTGAGGAATGGTTAAGGTGTTAAAATCCTTTTCCAGGACTCAACCATCTCCCAAGAATTTTTACCATTAATAAGATTTCCATTTTGTCCTGTTTTCCGGTTTATTTATTTTTAAGCCCAATTCCTAAATTGCCTCCACCCACCCAAAGCCCCGCCCGTTTCTCAAGGCAATATCTACTGTACACAGGTTCCGGACACAGGTTCCGGGTTCCAGGTTCACAGTTCAAGGTTAAAAAACACATTATTGCCTTTCTGAAAGGGGCGGGTCTTTGACCGGTTTTGCAAAGGTTCAATCAGTTGACTTGCTTTTTGTTTCCGGCTACTTATAATTCCCTGAAGACAAAATATTTTTT
>CAZZPR010000080.1:0-12858 GCA_964655655.1 uncultured Desulfobacteraceae bacterium
TACGTGAAGGCGGAAAAACAGTTGGTGCAGGGGTAATAAGCGATATATTGGAGTAAATAGGTAAAAATGAGAAATATTATTTCATTGGCTTGTACAAAGTGTAAACACAGGAATTATACAACTACTAAGAATAAAAAAAGAACTCCGGATAAATTGGAGTTTAAGAAATATTGTCCGTTTTGCCGTATTCATACCCTTCATAAGGAAACGAAATAGTGGTTTCTTTCTGCAGGCCAGTAGCTCTAACGGCTAGAGCACCGGACTCCAAATCCGGGTGTTGGGGGTTCGAATCCCTCCTGGCCTGCCATTTTCGGCAGGGGTTAGGCGTAAGTTTCAATCTTGTACCACAAGAACCTATAAAATAATGAAAAAGAAAAAAAGTTATAAAAAGAAAACCAGTAGAAAAAAGACGAATAAATCATTAAAAACTGCTCGTGTGAAACAACAGACAAAAACTGGTGAAGCGGGAGGAGGCAAAGAAAAAGAAGACCTTGTCTCGCCTCCGACCAAAAAAGGGATTGATAAAAAGGCAGAGCCCCGTAAAACAGAGAAAAAAGAATTTTTATTGAAGCGATATTTTGATATCTCTCGCCAATTTTTGGTGGATACAAAAATAGAACTCAAAAAGGTTACTTGGCCCACAAAAAAGGAGCTTTTTTCCACCACGGCCATTGTAGTAATATTGGTAATCTTAGCGGCCTTTTTTTTGGGCATAGTGGATTTGGGCCTGGTTAAGATCATAAAAAATGTCATCGGATAATTGGGAAATGATAACAATATGGATCTTAAATGGTACATAGTTCATACCTATTCCGGATTTGAAAACAGGGTAAAAGCTACACTGCAAGAGAAAATAAAGGCCCTCGGGAAAGAAGAATATTTTGGTCAGATAATAGTGCCAACAGAGCAAGTAGTGGAGTTGATTAAAGGGAAAAAGAAGACTTCTTCCCGCAAGTTTTATCCTGGATATTTATTGATCCAGATGGTATTGACCGACGAGACATGGCATATAGTTCAAAACACTGACAAGGTAAGCGGCTTTTTGGGCCCCAAGACAAAGCCTGTTGCTATATCAGAAGAAGAAGTGAATGCAATCCTTGGGCGAATGGAAAATGGAAAGGAAAGGCCTAAACCTAAATACCTTTTTGAGGAGGGCGACGAAGTCAGGGTAATCGACGGCCCATTCAATAACTTTAACGGCGTGGTAGAAGAGGTGAAGCCGGACAAAGACAAGGTAAGGGTGTTGATAAGTATTTTCGGACGTTCAACACCGGTGGAGCTTGATTTTGTCCAGGTAACCAAAACATAGGGGGAATAGTTAATGGCGAAGAAGGTTGCAGCAACCATCAAATTACAAGTAAAAGCAGGACAGGCCAATCCTTCACCTCCGGTTGGCCCTGCATTGGGTCAACACGGCGTCAATATAATGGAGTTCTGCAAAGCGTTCAATGCGAGGACCCAAAACCAGGAAGGCGTGATAATTCCTGTAATTATAACGGTATATAATGATAAAACCTTTTCCTTTGTGACTAAAACTCCTCCTGCCTCAGTGCTTTTGAAACAGGCAGCGAATATTGCCAAAGGTGCCTCTGATCAGAAGAGAGAGAAGGTAGCTACTTTAACCAGGAGTCAGGTAGAGGACATAGCAAGACTTAAATCCAAGGATCTCAGTTCAATTGACTTAGATGGGGCTGTTAAGATTATTGAGGGTACAGCAAAAAGTATGGGTATTGAAATAACAAAAAATGAGTAAGTAAAAATACCAGGAAGATTGCAATATGGCTAAGAGAGGAAAGAAATATAAAGAGGCTCAGGAAAATATTGACAGGATAAAAAAATATTCATTCAGGGAGGCCGTGGAACTGGCTGTAAATTCTGCATACGAGAGATTCGATCCTTCTGTGGATATAGCTATACGCTTAGGGGTGGACCCTCGTCATGCAGATCAGATGGTGCGGGGTACAGCAACGCTGCCAAACGGAATAGGAAAGCCTGTAAGGGTCTTGGTGTTTTCTAAGGGAGAAAAGGAAAAAGAGGCGCTGGATGCAGGTGCAGATTTTGTGGGATCCGAGGATTTAGCCGAGAAGATACAAAAGGGTTGGCTTGAATTTGACAAGGCTGTAGCTACCCCGGATATGATGAGTGTAGTGGGGAAATTGGGTCGGATTTTGGGTCCAAGAGGAATGATGCCCAATGCCAAAGTAGGTACCGTTACATTTGATTTGGACAAGGCGGTCAAAGATTTGAAGGCGGGAAAGATAGATTTCAGGGTTGACAAGGCCGGAATAATACAAACCACCATGGGGAGAGTATCCTTTGGTGTTGATAAGCTTTTGCAGAACGTAGCATTCTTTATGGATACTATTTTGAGATTAAAACCAGCCTCCAGTAAAGGTGCATATCTGAAAAGTATAGCTATTTCAACAACCATGGGTCCGGGAATCAAGGTTGACACCCTGAACGTAAAGGACCTGTTGAGATAGAGGGTGTTTTCTACAGAAACCAATTAAGTTGTTAACAGTAAAAATTGATATTTTTAGAGGGGGGATTTATCCTTGGATAGAGGGGAAAAGCAAAAAATTGTAGCCAGTTTGAAAGAGAGGCTTGAAAAGGCATGCGGGACATTTCTGGTGGATTACAAGGGATTGAATGTAGAGGAGATATCCCAACTGAGAAGAGAGTTTAAAGATGCGGATATCGATTTTCAGGTGGTAAAAAACAGGCTTTTAAGCATTGCCTCCGACAACACGGATACATCAGTGCTCAGGGAATATATGGTAGGGCCATGTGGGCTGGTTATAACCTACGATGACGTGGTTATGCCAGCTAAGGTTTTGACAAGGTTTGGTCAGGACAATGAAGCACTTGAAATAAAGGTGGGCCAAATTAACGGCCAAGTTTTTGATTACCCTGCTATCAAAAGTTTGGCCCGGTTGCCTTCAAGGGAGCAGCTTCTTTCCCAGTTTGTTTTTACTCTTTATAGTATCCCATCTTCTCTGGTCAGGACATTGAATGAAATACCAAGGAGTATGGTTAGTGTTTTAAGCCAAGTAAAAACAAAGAAGAGTTAATGCAATAAATGGGTAAAAATTTTTTAAATTAAATCTCAGAGGAGGGCTTAGATAGACATGGCTGCAAATATTAATAAAGACGATGTAATAGATTTTATTTCCAATATGACAGTATTAGAACTTTCCGAGTTAGTAAAGGAACTGGAAGAAAAATTCGGTGTTTCTGCAGCTCCTGCAGTAGCAGCAGCCCCGTCGGGTGGCTTTGCAGAGGGTGCAAAAGAAGAGGAGGTTGAAAAGACCGAGTTTGATGTTGTGCTGACAGGTGTAGGTGATAAGAAGATTCAGGTGATCAAGGTAGTTAGATCAGTCACAAACTTAGGGCTAAAAGAGGCAAAAGAAGTGGTGGAAAATGTGCCCAATAAAGTGAAAGAGGGGATTGCAAAGGAAGATGCGGAAAATATCAAGAAGCAATTAGAAGAGGCAGGGGCAACAGTTGAAATAAAATAAATATTTTCTTGTTATTTTTTTTTAAATAGTTTAAAAAAAAGGGTTTATCAAAACTAATTTGATTTCAACCTTTCAGGAGATAATATTTTGAAGATGGAGAAGTACCCAACATTTCGGACAAGAAAAAATTTTGGGAGAATTAAGTCCATCCTTGATATACCGGATTTAATCGATGTGCAAAAGACCTCTTACGAGCGGTTTTTACAGAAGGAGACTAACCCGGACGAGCGAAAGGACACGGGTCTTCAGAATGTCTTCAAGACCGTGTTCCCTATTCATGATATAAACGAAACTTGTTCCCTGGAATTTGTTAAATATTTTTTCGAAGATGTAAAATATGAAGAGGAGGAATGCCTTAAGAAGAGTTTGACCTATGAGGTCCCAATCAAGATAGTGCTGCAGTTATTGGTGTTTAACCTGGATGAGGTAACCGGCAGCAGAAATATAAGGGATATAAAGGAACAGGAGATCTATTTCGGGACCTTCCCCATGATGACCGACAGGGGAACGTTTATTATCAATGGCGTAGAAAGGGTCATTGTAAGCCAGCTCCATAGGTCACCGGGGGTATTTTTTGACAGCGATTCCGGAAAACAAAATCCCAGTGGAAAACCCCTTTATTCCGCAAGAATTATCCCTCTGAGAGGATCATGGATAGACTTTGAATTTGATTCCAAGGACATACTGCATGTAAGGATTGACAGGAGAAGAAAATTTCCGGCTACCACCCTGCTCAAGGCATTCGGGTTTAGCGAGGAAGAGGTACTGCGGAGCTTTTATTGCACCGAAAAGATATTGGTGGGGAAAGACCTGTTTAGGTTTGTTCTGGATCCGGTTGGGTTTAAGGGTAGAAAATTGGGAGGGGATATATTTCACCCGGAGAGTGGGGAGTTGATGGCGAAAGAGGGGGAGAGGTTCAGCAAAAAGCTTTATAACAAGCTTGTTGATGCAGGCCTGAAGGAAATTCCCATAACTTCCGACTCATTAAAGAACAGAATAGTGGCACGAGATGTAATTGATCCCAAAACAGGGGAAGTTTTACTTAGAACCAATCAACCATTAGATGAAGAGGCCCTGGATGTAATAAAGGAAAGCGGTGTGGAAGAGATAGAATTGCTGGTCATGGATACACCTGAAACCAGCAAAACAATAAGAGAAACCATGCTGTTGGATAAAGTTGCAACCCCTGAAGACGCAGTACTTGATATTTACAGGAAATTAAGGCCCACCAGCCCTCCCACCCAAGAAATGGCTGACGTCTATTTCAGGGGGCTCTTTATGAAACCCCAAACATATGACCTATCTCAGGTAGGGCGACTGAAGATAAATTACAGACTCGAACAAGATGTACCTTTAGACACATGTACGTTAAGGAAAGAAGACGTAATGGAGACCGTTAAAGAGTTGGTCAGGTTGAATGTGCATGAAGGTACCGCAGATGATATAGACGATCTCGGAAATCGAAGAGTCAGGTCCGTTGGGGAATTGCTGGAAGAAGAGTACAGGGTTGGAATGATCAGGATGCAGAGGGCGATCAAAGAGAGGATGAGCCTTCAGGATGTTGGCACCTTGATGCCCAGGGATCTAATAAATTCCAAACCGGTATCTGCTGTTATAAATGAATTTTTTGGATCAAGCCAATTATCGCAGTTTATGGATCAAACCAACCCCTTGTCGGAGATCACCCATAAGAGAAGATTGAGTGCACTGGGTCCTGGTGGATTGACCAGAGAGAGAGCCGGCTTTGAGGTCCGAGATGTACACCCCAGTCATTATGGGAGGATCTGTCCTATCGAGACCCCTGAAGGTCCGAATATTGGGTTAATTGTATCATTAGGCACCTATTCGAGGGTAAACGGTTTTGGGTTTATTGAGACTCCTTATAGGAAGGTTAAGGCACGGGTTGTTTCAAAAAACTTGGAGTATTTAAGTGCCATGGATGAAAAGGAATATTCCATTGCCCAAGCAAATACGCCTATTCACGGTGATGGAAAATTCGGCAAGGAAATAGTTGCCGCCCGAAAAGCCGGGGAGGCTTGCTTGGTGCCCTCGGAAGAGGTTAAGTACATGGATGTTTCTCCCAACCAGTTGGTAAGTATTGCTGCATCCTTGATCCCGTTTCTGGAACATGACGATGCAAACAGGGCACTTATGGGGTCAAACATGCAGAGACAGGCTGTCCCTCTGTTACGGGCCAAGTCCCCCCTTATCGGTACCGGAATCGAGAGAGTAGTGGCAAAGCATTCCGGCATCGCAGCAGGGGCAAAACACGATGGTGTTGTGGAAAGCGTTGATTCCTCCCGTATTGTCATAAGGCCGGAAGAACGGGAGGGGGTGGATATTTACAAGCTGTTAAAATTCAGACGTTCCAATCAGAGCACATGTTATAACCAGAGACCAATAGTGAGCGAAGGGGAAAGAGTTGAAAAAGGACAGATAATTGCAGATGGACCTGCCATGGAAAAAGGTGAGCTGGCACTTGGACGAAACGTAAAAGTGGCATTCTTGTCTTGGGGAGGATATAATTTCGAGGACGCAATACTGGTAAGCGAGAGATTGGTGCGGGAAGATGTCTTTACCTCAATTCATATAGAAGAACTCAATGTGGTGGCAAGAGACACCAAACTGGGAAAGGAAGAGATAACCAGGGATATACCAAACGTGGGTGAGGATGCCTTAAAAAATCTAGATGAAAGCGGAATAATACTTGCCGGGGCCGAAGTACGGCCGGGGGATATTTTGGTGGGGAAGATAACCCCGAAGGGAGAAACTCAGTTATCCCCTGAAGAAAAACTTCTGCGTGCAATATTCGGAGAAAAGGCAGGAGATGTAAAAGATACCTCCTTAAGGGTGCCTCCGGGTGTGGAGGGTATAGTTATTGATGCCCAGATCTTTTCCCGTAGAGGAATAGAAAAAGATCAAAGAACAAAAGACATACAGGCTGCAGAGATAGAACAATTATCAAAGGATAGGGAAGACGAGGTAAAAGTTACCAAGGAAAACATCCTTGAGAAATTGTCTTCCATTTTAGAAGGCAAGAGACTCAAATCCGATCTTAGGGAGCCGGTAACAGGGGAGATTTTGCTGGAAAGAGGGAAGGTCATTGACAGAGACACCCTGCTAAATATTCCTATAGAATACTGGCAAGGGGCAAATATTGATTCGGAAATGGAAACAATTGAGAAGATGGAATCATCTGTTTCTCATTATTCTCAGCGGATAAAAGAACTGAATAATAAATTTCAGCAAAAGATAGATAAACTCAATACCGGGGACGAGCTTTCACCCGGGGTTATCAAGATGGTAAAGGTCTTTGTAGCAGTAAAGCGGAAACTCTCCGTAGGAGATAAAATGGCCGGGAGACACGGAAATAAAGGTGTCATATCTGCTATTCTTCCTATAGAGGATATGCCGTATTTTGCAGATGGAACACCTGTGGATATAGTCTTGAATCCTCTGGGTGTTCCCTCCAGGATGAATGTGGGACAGATTTTAGAGACCCATCTCGGATGGGCTGCATATGAAATTGGCCAGCAAATAGGAAGACTTATAGACAATTTGAAAGATAAAGTGATACTCAGGGAAAGGCTCAAGGATATATATTCTCAAGAAGAATACGAGGAGACGTATGGCAGGCTACCGGATGAAGAGCTTGAGCAAGGCGTGGATAGCCTAAAAGAAGGCATACATATGGCAACCCCGGTATTCGACGGGGCGAAAGAGGAAGAGATCGTGGGATATCTTAATAAGGCGGGTTTGCCGGTGAGCGGCCAGACTACGTTATATGACGGGCGGACAGGAGAGGCCTTTGATCATCCGGTAACCGTGGGAATAATGTATATGATGAAGCTCCACCACTTGGTTGATGATAAGATACATGCACGCTCCATCGGTCCTTACTCTTTGGTTACTCAGCAGCCCCTGGGTGGTAAGGCTCAATTTGGAGGTCAACGTTTAGGTGAAATGGAGGTTTGGGCAATGGAGTCCTACGGCGCCTCGTATTCCCTGCAAGAATTTTTAACAGTTAAATCGGATGACGTGTCCGGCAGAACACGTATGTATGAAAAGATCGTAAAGGGCAATAATATTTTAGAGGCCGGTTTGCCTGAGTCCTTCAATGTGCTGGTGAAGGAACTTCAAAGCCTTGGGTTGGAAATAGAATTGAGCGAAAACGACGAGCTATAGAGAGAGTACTGGATAATATTCTTAGCCGGAATAAAAGGAGGAAAAAATATTGGAAGATTTATATGGTTTTTTTACGAAGCCTAAAGATCCGCTAAGTTTTAATTCAGTGCAGATATCCATTGCCTCCCCTGAAAAAATACGGGAGTGGTCTTATGGGGAGGTTAAAAAGCCTGAAACTATCAATTACAGGACCTTTAAGCCCGAAAGAGACGGTCTTTTTTGTGCCAAGATTTTCGGGCCAGTAAGGGACTATGAATGCCTTTGTGGAAAATACAAGAGAATGAAGCACAGGGGTGTTGTTTGCGAGAAATGCGGTGTGGAGGTTACGAACTCCAAGGTTCGCAGACAGAGAATGGGGCACATAGAACTTGCAACACCGGTGGCTCATATATGGTACCTGAAATGCATTCCTTCCAAGATAGGGCTGATTTTGGATATGACCTTGAAGACACTGGAAAAGGTCCTTTATTTTGAAAATTACGTAATTATAGATCCAAAGGATACACCCCTGACAAAAGGCGGTTTGTTGAGCGAAGAACAGTACCTGAAAGCAATAGAAGAATACGGTGATGGATTTGAGGCCGGAATGGGGGCCGAGGCCGTTCAAAGACTTTTAAGGGAGGTGGATTTAGATGCCGTTTCCTCCAAATTGAAATTCGAGATGGAAAGCACAAAATCCGATACCAAGAGGAAGAAAATTTCCAAGAGACTGCGTGTTATTGAGGCTTTTAGGGGTTCCAACAACAGGCCGGAATGGATGATAATGGACGTTATCCCCGTATTGCCTCCGGATTTGAGGCCCCTGGTGCCATTGGACGGAGGCAGATTTGCCACTTCAGATCTCAATGATCTCTACCGAAGGGTAATAAACAGGAACAACAGATTGAAACGTTTGTTGGAGCTCAATGCCCCGGATATTATTATCAGGAACGAAAAGAGGATGCTTCAAGAGGCGGTTGACGTTTTATTCGATAACGGAAGAAGGGGAAAGACCATTACCGGTGCCAACAAGAGGCCCTTAAAGTCCCTGAGTGATATGCTGAAGGGAAAACAAGGCAGGTTTAGACAAAATTTACTTGGAAAAAGGGTGGACTATTCAGGGAGATCCGTAATTGTGGTAGGCCCTGATCTCAGGTTGCATCAATGCGGACTTCCAAAGCAGATGGCCCTGGAGCTGTTTAAGCCTTTTATATACAATAGGCTAGAGGAAAAAGGGCTTGCTGCTACACTCAAAAAGGCCAAGAAATTGGTTGAAAAGGAATCACCGGAGGTATGGGATTGCCTGGAGGAGGTAGTTAGAGAGCATTGCATTTTGCTTAACAGGGCACCTACTCTTCACAGGCTTGGGATGCAGGCATTTGAACCTATCCTTATTGAAGGCAAGGCCATTCAAATCCACCCGTTGGTTTGCACTGCCTTTAATGCTGATTTTGACGGAGATCAGATGGCCGTCCATATTCCACTTTCCATTGAGGCACAGATAGAAGCCAGGGTATTGATGTTGTCTTCCAATAATATCCTTTCGCCAGCCAGCGGTGAACCGGTAATTGTGCCAACCCAGGATATCGTCTTGGGCCTTTATTATATGACAAAGGAAAGGTCTTTCTGCAAGGGGGAAAACAAGGTCTTTGCCAATGTGGGCGAGGTTACAATGGCCTATGATGCAGGCGAACTGGAGTTGCATGCAGCTATTAACGTAAGGATCAACGGAGCTTTGGTCAGGACTACTACCGGAAGGGTGGTTCTTTATGAAATTTTTCCTGAAGGATTTTCCTTTGAAATGATAAATAAGGCCATAACAAAAAAAGAGCTAAAGGATATTATAATAGAATGCTACCGTTCCATGGGCACGAAGAAAACGGTCATTTTGGCTGACAGGCTGAAAGATTTGGGTTATAAATATGCCACATTATCCGGCATCTCCATTTCATCCAAGGATATGGTCACTCCGATAAGAAAGAGCGAAATAATTGAGGATGCCGAAAAAGAAGTAAACAAAATAGAGAGCCAGTATAGGGACGGTTTGATTACGAACGGAGAGAAATACAATAAGGTGGTAGATATATGGACAAAGGCCACGGAATTGATTTCCTCCGAGATGATGGAAGAAATGGCAACCGAGGAGGTACGGGATAAGGACGGCAGAAGAAAGAAAACCGACAGCTTCAATCCCATATATATGATGTCCGATTCCGGTGCAAGGGGGAGCAAGGACCAGATGAGACAGTTGGCTGGCATAAGGGGTTTGATGGCCAAACCTTCAGGGGAAATAATTGAAACCCCTATCACTGCAAACTTCCGGGAAGGACTGACTGTTTTGCAGTATTTTATATCCACCCATGGCGCAAGAAAGGGTCTGGCCGATACAGCCTTAAAGACCGCCAATTCTGGATATTTGACCCGAAGATTAATAGATGTGGCACAGAATGCATCTATTACTGAAGACGATTGCGGAACAATGGATGGAATTGTGGTGGAGTCGTTAACCGAGGCGGGGGAGGTGATCCAATCTGTCTCAGAGAGAATTTTGGGACGGGTTGCTGCAGAGGATATATACGATCCTGTTACAGGTGAGGTGCTGGTAAATCACAACGAAGAGGTAGATGAAACAGCAGTTGAGAAGATAGAAAAATCGTGGATTGAAAAGGTTAAAATCAAATCCATACTGACATGCAGGGCAAATAGAGGGGTTTGCAAAAAGTGTTACGGCAGGGACCTCGCCCATGGCAGAATAGTAGATATCGGAGAGCCTATAGGCATAATTGCAGCCCAGTCAATCGGTGAGCCCGGTACCCAGCTTACTATGAGGACCTTTCATATCGGGGGAACAGTAACCAGAAAGGTGGAGCAGTCCACTATCCATTCACGAAATAATGGACATGTAAGATTCTACAATTTAAAGACTGTGATAAATGCCACGGGCGATCATGTAGCAATGAACAGAAACGGAGAAATAGGTGTTCTTGATAAACGGGGCAGGGAATTGGAGCGATATCCGGTAATATACGGAGCCATAATCAAGGTCAGTGAGGCACAGGAAACAAAGGCGAGAGAGCTTCTCGTAGAATGGGACCCATTTACCATACCTATTTTAACAGAGGTATCCGGCAGGTTAAAATTTGGCGACATTTTCGAAGGCAAGACAATGCAGGAGAGGCTTGATCCGGTAACAGGGAAATCCAGCAAGGTTATTGTTGCATCCGGCGAGCCTAATGTGAGACCAAGGATTTCTATAAAAGATTCCAGCGGAAAGACAATCCAGACATCCAAGGAATCCAAGGCCGTAGCGAGATATCTTCTTCCTATAGGTGCAATTATTATGGTTCAGGAGGGGGACGATGTTCATGCCGGGGATGTGCTGGCCAAGATACCAAGGGAAACCACAAAGACCAAGGACATCACAGGTGGTTTGCCGAGGGTGGTGGAGTTGTTTGAGGTCAGAAAGCCCAAGGATAATACTCTGTTAAGTGAAATAGACGGATCAGTTTCTTTCGGAAGGCAGACCTCAGGCAAGAGAAGGATAATTGTTACACCCGAGGTTGGTAAACCAGTTGAGTATGTTATGCCAAGAGACAGGCATGTCAGTGTTTTTGACGGCGACTACATAAGAGCAGGAGAGGCCCTTATGGAGGGCTCGGCAAATCCTCATGATATATTGAGGATAAAAGGCCCCAAGGAATTGTCCAGGTATCTTGTTGATGAAGTACAAAAGGTATATCGTCTGCAAGGAGTCAGGATAAACGACAAACACATTGAGGTTATCGTGAGGCAGATGTTAAGAAGGGTTGCAGTAAAGGAGGTCGGAGATTCGAATTTCCTGCTGGGGGAAGAGGTAGAAAAGTGGGACTTTGAGGAGAGAAATAAGGAAATTATTGAGAAGGGCGGTAAACCTGCAATTGGAGAACCATTATTGTTAGGCGTAACCAAGGCCTCAATAAATACGGAAAGCTTTATTTCAGCAGCCTCTTTTCAGGAAACCACAAAGGTGCTGGCAGACGCAAGCGTGGAATCAAAGATAGATTATATGAGGGGCCTCAAGGAAAATGTTATTATGGGCAGGCTTATACCCGCAGGCACAGGTCTAAGCAGATACAGAGGGCAACAAGATATTGAGCTGGAGCAATGATAAATAGAGTTTCCGTTATAATGAAAAATTAAATTTATGGGAATATTTAGATGCCAACTATTAATCAGTTGATAAAGAGCGGCAGGCAAAAGGTAAAAAAGAAGATAAGGACACCGGCGCTACAGGGGTGTCCACAAAAAAGGGGTGTATGCATAAGGGTATACACTTCTACCCCTAAAAAACCGAATTCTGCATTGCGCAAGGTTGCGAGAGTGCGACTTACCAACGGGATAGAAGTAAGCTCCTATATACCCGGAATAGGGCATAACCTGCAGGAACATTCAGTGGTTATGATCAGGGGAGGCAGAGTGAAGGACTTGCCGGGAATCAGGTATCATGTAATCAGAGGTGCACTGGATAGTTCAGGAGTAGAGGACAGAAAAAAAAGCCGTTCAAAATACGGGGCAAAGAGGCCCAAGGGTATTTAAAAAATTACTATTTTAAACTTCGGAGGCGGGTAAATGCCAAGAAAAGGAGAAATACAAAAGAGAGAAGTCTTACCTGACCCTATTTACAAGAGTGAGTTGGTCTCCAAGTTAATTAATAATATTATGAAGAATGGGAAAAGAACAATAGCCCAATCCATTGTTTATGATGCGTTTAATATGATACATGAGAAGACCAGGGAAGATCCTTTATCGCTTTTTCAGAAGGCGGTTGAAAACGTTAAACCAGTGGTCGAGGTTAAATCCAGGAGGGTGGGTGGTTCCACCTATCAGGTGCCCACTGAAGTGAGGCGATCCCGCAGGACAACCCTTAGTTTGCGTTGGTTGATTAGGTATTCTCAACAAAGGAGTGAGAAGGGGATGGCGGCAAAGTTGGCCGGAGAGTTGGCAGACGCGTATAACATGAGAGGGGGATCCTTCAAGAAAAAAGAGGATACTCATAAGATGGCGGAAGCAAACAAGGCATTTGCCCACTATCGATGGTGAACATGTTTTTAATCTTATAGAAGTTTTTTATGTGAATTTGTGAAGGAGGTAACTAATGGCCAAAGAAAAATTTCAGAGGACCAAGCCCCATGTAAAT
>CAZZPR010000081.1:0-11803 GCA_964655655.1 uncultured Desulfobacteraceae bacterium
CGATTTTTTTGAAAAAAATTCACTTTTTTTTAATCCTTATATCGGAATTCCAGTTAATTCCTATCCGCGGATTTCATGGACTGCCTGTTCGTTAATTTAATCCATAGAACCGGCGCCCAAAGCGAAACACCCAGTAGATTGAAGATGATCACGGGCAGAGCCCAGATCAATACCCCGTATAAAGCCCAGAGCAGAAGCCCGGCCATAAGCATTATCAGAAAATGAAGCTGAATGCTTTTTACATCCTTCGTCCTGTAGGAATAGTAAAGCTGGGGAAAGGCGCTGATGGTTGTGAGGAACCCTGCGATAAGACCTAAAATATCAATTTCGCTCATTTTTTTCTCTATTCTGCATAATATTTTCCCATGTAATTAAAAGAGAATTGAAAGGCCCGTAAAAGCTGCTAAAATTAGGTGGAATTAAATTTAGACTTTAAGGCCCTTTCTTTTATATAATGTTTTTTAATAAATTTCAAAATGTGGGTTTCTTGGACCCTTCTCTGCTATTACCAGCGGGCTAAGAAATATTCGAATAATATTTTTCGCTCTCAGGGGAATTCTATATGGCAAAGAAAGTAGTGGTAAATGACTTAATGCAAAAGCACTATGTATATTATCTTACAGAGGGGATAGGGACAAACTTGGGCCTTGAATTTAAGCCGGAGTTGATCCCGAAAGAAATGCTGGAGATGGGGATATTCGGGGGGAAATACATGACTGACTGCAGGAATGAATTTCCGGAAACCTGGTTTCAAAAGGCCAGGCTCTGCCACGAAAGGCATGATCCATCACTGAATTATTTTGGGATGAATGCATCAAGGTCCCTGCAGTACTGGAGAGAAAGGGGATGGATTTACCACGAAGATCCCAGGGGCTGGTTTCAATGGTATTGCAGGTACTACATGGGCAGAAGATGCCCGGATGACGGCAGGCAGATTAAACGCTGGAAGGCCATGAAGAGGCATATCCAGCAAATCAGGAAAAATTGTGCAAAAGGGGACCTTAACTGCCGGAGAAAGCAGAGGCAGGCATTGTTGCATTGGGCTTATGACAGCAGGAATTTTTAATCCGTTAGCAAGTTTTTCTCTTTTTTGGGCTTAAGATGGGGCGAAAGTTGGAAGACCGGTATTACCGTTTCACTCTACCAAAAAGAGCATGTCATTTATTGGTGAATTTTCCAAGCACGACATCCAAATTGAAAAGCTGGTTCAGGACAACGGCAAGTATAGCCGTTGTGGGCAATGGATCGGTGAAGAAGGTTTGAATGTAGTGGGGAGCACGGGCATAAAGGCTTGGAAGGAAGCCGGTGCTCAAACCGAAAAAAAGTGATATCCCCACTATAAATGTCTTTCTGGGATTCCATTTTTCACTGAACATCTCCTCGAGGCCTGTGCATATCATGAAACTGCCGGCAAAGATAATGGATGCCCCCATAACCGGATTGGGCATCATCGCCAAGACCGTTATTAATTTAGGAAAAAAGGCCAGAACAACAAAAATAACTCCTGCACCAACGCTTATCCACCTGCTGACCACTTTGGTGGATCCCGCCAGTCCGATATTGCTGGAAGACGTATCAACGGCCATGCCGCCCAGCAATCCTGCCAGCGACGTTGAAAGCCCATCCGCCAGAAGCCCCTTTCGGATCGGTACGAAGTTCGGTTCCTTCAGTTCGGGTTCCGATATTTTCTGGGCGGCCAGGAGATTGCCGAAAGATTTGAGTGAACCGCTTACGGCAATTACAATAAATGGGATTAACATCTTTAAATCGATTGTTATTCCCCTGAATTCCGGGCCTATCGAGGGTATGGCGAAAATGGGGAAACTTTTCACGGCAGAAAGATTATGTTTGTACTCGGGGATGAGTACCAGTGCAAGGGCCCATCCAAAAAGCATTCCTATGAAAAGGCAATACATCTTAATGATTCCCTTGCCCCACAAATTCGCCAGGACCATAACCATCAGGGAAAACGCCCCAACAAGAATATCCAGGTTTTTGATTGCATCGCCATGAAATGCGAGCCCGAAGAAGGACGTAATCGAAGATTTGATGACACTCACTCCTACCATTGCCACCACCAGCCCTACGATGAATGAAGGGAAAACACTTTTCAGTTTTTGAATAATCGGAGCGATAGCCATCTCGATTAACCCGGCAATTATTATCATCCCCCGCATAAGGGGAAGACCTCCGGTCCAGGCAGCTGACAACGAGAGGCTGAAGTAAGAAGGGCCGCAGAGATTCGGGCATAAATACCCTGAACCGATAAAGGGCAGACCAACGGACTGGATAATGGAACCCAATCCTGCCGCCAACATTGAGAAAGCGATCAAGGTAGCTGCAAATTCGGGCGTTCCACTAATCTGGCTGGCAAAGAGAATCGGAAGGGCCAGAGACATAACCATCAACAGGACGTGTTGAAAGGACAATAAAAACAGGTGTCCCGCAGGCGGGACTTGATTTACGGTATACTCGTAATGCTTGGCATTTTTTGCCATGAAATACTCCTGTCCTAATACGGTGGTTCCGGAAGATCAGTGATCGCAGCTACATAGACTTCTTGCCCGCACATAGTGGTTTTACGTATGTACAGGCATTTTTTTACAAGCCTTCTTTGATACCTTTTTTTCGCCATAAACACCTTCCACACGCTATCCTCTGACTCGAGTTCCTTGAGGGCCTTTGCAAAAGGTTTATGCCCTGCTTCATCTGCGCACTCCAGGAGGTTTGTCTGGGAAAAGGTGGTGTTGATAGCCGGGGAGATCAGCAATTCACCATCCGGGAGAAACGCAAATACCCGAACATCCCTGTAGTTGTATTTTGAAACCGGGTTGGATATATGGGTAAGGGCTTCCCGGCCTTTATCCTTTATCAATTGGGCGGCGTCATCTACGATAATCCTGATAAATTCCTGCTCCTCATGGGGGTAGTCCATTCCGCCGCCTACGAATAATTCCTTTCCCTCCGGTGTCTTGACCTTGAAATGACAAGATGATTTCGGCACCGGATAGAATTTCCCGGGTTCCCACCATGAATAATGAACCCATGCGTGGGGATTATTTTTATCTTTTAATGCATCCAGGATTAATTGGTGAATTTTTCTGCCATTTTTATCGGTAACATTCCGAAGGTTCTTGCCCTCTAAATGCCTCATCCCCGCATGAAAAATATTTTTCCCTTTCATATCATAAATATAAAGGTAATAATCCGGGGTTTTGAATAGTACGCGCTTGTTTTGAAAATGGGCAAGGCTTTTCATGCCCCTTTTTCTCAATATCAGGGATGCGCCATAAACAAACCTTACCAGATTTTTCGTATCACGATATTGATATGCGGTCAGATTCAAATCTTCATATTTGTTCTTACACCCGGATATAGAGACTAGTAAAGCCAACAAAAGTGCGGGATGGACAAACAGAACCCTCCCTTGCTTTAAAAGCCGCATATTTTCTCCTTGTTACTGCATCCTATCTCGATTGAACGATACCCTTCTCCGCCTCGGAGCGGGTCCGGAATGGCCCGCCGACTATCCGGGCGGAAACAGAAACCTTATCCATATTTTGGCTGAATCGTTCCCGGTATTGTTTTCTTTTTTCTTCCAATAATATTTGTGCCATGTCCCGGGTGTAGCCGGTTACATAGTCGAATAAGCGCCGTTTCTTAATTTGATTTTCGTAATCGCTCCAGTAGTGTACTTCCAGGCACACGCTCCAGTAACTGTTTTCTTTTTGTGTCGGAAACTGTTTTTTTAATTCGTTTGCTTTTTTAACGGAATCATACCGTTTTTTGCTTGGACCGGCGACAATCTTCGTAGTAACCTCGTTGCTCATGTCAGGATCCATTATCGATTCCCGGGCCTTTTTCTTTATTTGGCTGATTGTATCCACACGTGCTTTTTCGGCATTCTCTCGCGCTTGCTCCTCGTTTAAATCTTCCAGGACACGAAAATGGTGGGTCACCAGAAGTCCGCCTTTGAAGGTGATGGTGCGCACTGTTATCTGGAGGACCCAGTACCCCGTCTCCTCGCCCGTTGCTGCTTTGGTTTCCGTGTCATCCATCAGCATGGTCAGTCCCTCGACCTCCCGGGCGTTGTCATATCCTCTACGTCCCTTTGAGGTCAGTTCGAGGGTATCGGTTTCAAGAAAGCCCTTTCTCCGCAATACGGTAATGGCCTCTTCCCCCTCCAATATTGTCTCTGCGCCGTCGGGGGACCTGACGATGATTACAACATGCCCGGAGTCCAGCACCGCAGGTTCGGAGCAATCTTCAGCCGCTCCAGAGGAGAGCTGGTAGGCAAAAAGGAGAATCCGTTCTTCCCCATCCGGGATTTCATCAAGCACATTTTCTGCAAGTTCTGCAAAGCCCTGCGGCTCCTCGACAGGCGTGGTTCCGGCCCGTGTTTTTGAAATCCTTCCCTCTTTATCGGCGCTTGAGGATGCCGGGATTTTCCTTTTGTCCACGTCCGAACGGATTCCCCTGCCGGTGCCGAAGGGGTGGAAGAACCTGTCCGCAATAACGATGGTGGGGCCGTAGGGAAAGGTGCCCCTGGTCACCCATTCGGCCCCGGCACCGCTTATTCCTGCGGTGCGCAGCAACCGTTCGTATCTCTCCCTGGCCGCTTGATAGCTGGCGATCCTGCGCTCTTGATACTCTTGGCAGCGCAGCTCTTTGAAGATGAGGTCGCTGTGAGTGCCGTTTAGCATATAAAAACTATGCCTCTTCCAGATCCCCGCCCCGGGCTTGGTTACCTCTATGATTCTGGATGGCAGATGGTTGGGCCCTCCGAGTTCGGAGACGAGATCTGCCCCTCCGGGGGAAGAACCGTCTCCCCCGCTGCCGACAAACAGGTTTACAGGAGGGCGGTTTTCGGCCTTTATAAACCTCAGGACACCCCTCTCCGAGATTCCCGGGGCATTGAAGAGGTATGCTTCCTTTACGGCCCCGGGATGATCAACGGCGTAGTGCTGTGCCAGGGCTCCTCCCAGGCTGTGCCCTGCAATAATAGCGCCTGGATATTTATTTGCCCAATCGTCCAGTGTATACCGATTCTCCACGTACTGCATTCTGCCCGTATCATGCCCTTCGTCGTCCAGATCGGCCCTGATATCATTGATTTCCGTAAACGGTTCCGTTCCCCGGAAAACGATATATGTCTGGCCGGTTCCTTTTTTTTCCTGAACCACCATGGCCTGCATTCCAGTTTCCCGGTCGTCTATAGCATCTTTGAACGTATAACCCTGCCTCGACAGGGCGACCCGGAAATGGACATCGCCCTTGATTCCCAGGACTGCGGCGTTGCGCGCAAGGGCGGTGGGATTCCTCTCCGCCTGGGTCAATCTCCCGCCTGTATAACCTAGTTCCCGGGCCAATTCTTCTATCCGGGCAAGCCTGTCGGTGGATTGAAAGGGGTATGCCGGAAGGGACCAGAAGAGAAGATTTAGGTTAAAAAGGAGCAGAAAAATAGTCAACCTGCTGGATATCGAAAGGGGTTGTTGACGGGCCTTTTTTCTTTTTGACGTTAGATACAGTTGGTGAAATAAATCTTTCATGTTTTTCCAAAATTTACCTTTTTTAAGCCGGTGGGTCAAAGGTTTATTCCTTCATCCTGGAAAAGCCTAAGCCGGATCCTTTGCCTAATCTATTGTTCAGGAAGGGGTTTCTCGGCAACGCCCTTCTTTATCCGCTATTTACCGGCGTTTATGTGTCTGCGTTTCTTGAGCCCTTCCGATATTCTTCTAACCCTTTCCATCGCCTCTTTTTCGTTTACAGTAAGCAATTTGCCGTCCCTCATAACTATATTGCCGCCTATTACAACGGTATCTACATCCGCCCCGTCCACCACATATGCCAGGTGAGAGTGCGGCTCGTACATGGGCACGAGATGAGGCCTCTCAAGACCTATTATAATTATGTCGGCCCGCTTTCCTGTTTCGATTGAACCTATTTGATCCTCCATCCCCAGAACACTTGCCCCTCCCATGGTCGCCAGCATGACCATTGTCCTTGCGTCCGCCACGGTTGGATCCATGGACACCACCTTCATGACCAGGGCGGCGGTATTGATCTCCCCGAACATATTGAGATCATTGTTGCTCGCAGGCCCGTCGGTACCCATTCCAACCTTCAAGCCCGCCTTGCACATGGAGGGAAAACGGGAGATTCCGTCCGCCAGCTTCATCTCGCTCTGGATGGTGAATACAACTCCTGCATTTTTCTCCTTGAGGAGACCTATTTCCGCCTCGTTGACCTGTAAACAGTGTGCGCAAATGGTTCTTTCACCCAGACCCCCGATACTATCCAGGTAATCTACGGGCCTCATCCCGAAATTATTCTCTGTTATCGCCACTTCTTCTACTGACTCGGCCAGATGGATATGCAACAGGGTTTTATACTTTTGGGAGAGGGCCAGGCACTGCTTTAGATATTCCCTTGAGCATGTATAGGTTGAGTGAGGTGCCACCGCGGGTGTGATAAGCGGATCGTCTTTATATGCAAGGATCAAGTCCTCCGCCCGCCTTAACGCCTGCTCCTTTTTGGCACTGTCAGGGGTCTTTGCCTCCAACAGTCCCTGTCCTACAACCGCCCTTATTCCCGCTTCTTTTGAAGCCCTGGCTATTTGATCCTCGAAAAAATACATGTCGCTGAAAGTTGTAGTGCCTGATCGTATCATCTCCGCTATGGCGAGTTTACTCGTGTTGTATACGTTTTCCGCGGTTACCGCTTCGGCTTCGGCGGGCCAGATTTCGTCTTTGAGCCATTGCTCTAAAGGCAGATCATCAGCGTAGCCTCGAAGTGCAACCATTGGAATATGGGTATGGGCATTAATTAGGCCGGGCATGACAACCGCGCCGCCGGCATCTATAGTTTCAGCGGCATGGAAGCGTTCTTCGATGCCTGCCTTATCGCCCACATCCAATATGTTCCCGTTTTTTATCGAGACAGCACCGTCTTCTATTACGTCCATATTTTCGTTCACTGTCACGATAGTGCCGCCTGAGATGATCAGGTCGACTGTCTCGCATTCATGGTCCCTGGATTTAGGAGACAATACCATTTTTTTACCTATACTGCGGTCTCGGGTTGTTCTGTTCTGGCCTTCGCCCTTATGAAATTCGGATACCACGAGGTAAATTTTATGGCACCGACCAGCACAAGAATATGGATTACCCAGTCGAGCATGTAGGGGTGTTTCACATAGGCACAGGATAAAACCGCGTTCACCGCGAACGCGACACACCAGACCATGCTTATTGTGCGGTTGGTGTTATAAAACCCCGGTGTATTCCAGAATTTTTGGTCCACCTGTTCATACGCGTACTGAAGGGTGAACGGCTTGCGAATAACCAGTGATATCAGTGCGATAAGAAACATGGCCACGTCGCTCAAAGGCGCCGAGTAATGATCGATCCACGCAGCCTCGGACGAAAAAGAGATTGCAGCCAGGATGATAAAGAATATCAGCGTACCTAAATCAAGAATCTTTATGCTTCGCTGCCTGATGTCCTTGACATTCAAAAAGATGACTACTAATGTGGCAGCCAGGGTGGCTATTTGGTAATTATCACGGCCGCTCAGAACCCAAAATACGATCCAAGGCAAAAAACTTAAAAAAATGCCCATAGTCTCCTCCTGTTGTGTTTTTATCTCTTAAATCTTATTTGTCACTTTCTCCCGTATAGTATGCCCGCTGTTCCCAGCATGAAGGGAAGCCTCAATAATTTGGGAATAAAGTCTGAATTGCCTGTGATTACGAGTTCCACTTTTTCAATACCCCAGGTCCTGATCGCTTCAAGCAAATCATGGGTTTCGCCGTAAACCAGCTTCCAGAGAAACAAATCCTGAAATACAAACCATCCTCTCTTCTTGGCCACTCTTAATGCCTCCTTTATTAATTCTTTCTTGTCTCTTGCGCCCCTTACTTCGTGAAACACTAAATTGCTCACCACCAGGTTGAAGGTCTCGTCTCCAAAGGGCAGGGATAAGGCATTTGCCCTTATAAAGGATACCCGGTCCCCTACGCCTTCTATTTCCGCATTTCTACTGCACACACTTTTGGAATACCCCCACGCTTTTCCCCAGTAATCTATACCGATGACTCTGGCCAGAGGATACCTCTTTGCTATTTGAATCGTCAAAGGGCCGTTTCCGCAGCCGATATCAAGTACTTTACCTTCTCCGTTCCAACCCGGAACATTATTCAGCACTAATTCTTGCACCCTGGTCTGGATATTTTTTCCCCTCGAAGAGAACAGATATCTCGCATACCCAAAATAGAGAAAGCAAAGGAAGAAAATTGCCGCAACAATAAACAATGGAAATAGGAGAAGAGAAAGGGCTCCAAAAACAAGACTTAGGGCGGCTGGCGAGAAAACAAGCTTTGAAGAAACCCAGTTTCCGTATTTTACCTTCTCGAGGGTGAGTTCACTCAAGACTTTTTCCTCTCCGTCCCACAGATTTGTAAGGAATATGCAATATTACCAGGGTATTCCGCAATGCCCTTGGCCTCTATTGACGCAAAAGGGCCAAGTATTTGTCACCAGACCTTTGCGAAATATGTCATGTTTTGCAGGTCTCCTCACGAATTGACAAATACCATGTTGAGTGATAATTAACAATGAAAATAATCCGTTTGGAATTTATGCATCATACCATAAAAATTTGCTTTATTCTCACCGCTTTTTTCTGATTGCTTGCCGCAAACCGCCAACAGGGTGGTTTGAATGAATTTACTTCTAACCGAGGATTGGAGTATAGGCCATGGAAAAAGATATAATTATTGTTGGCTCCGGAGGGGCCGGCGCATCCGCTGCATTATCCGCATACGAGGCTGGTGTGAGTGATATTTTAATCCTTGAAAAGGCCCCCTTTAGCGGAGGTGCATCCGGAACCTCGGGCGGTAATTTTTCTGCCAGCGCCAGCAAACTTGACCTTCAGGGGAAGCACGGAATCTCTGATTCCAGGGAGCTTCATTTCAAAGACACCATGGAGGCCGGAGAGCACATGGGAAACCCTGAGCTGGTGAAAATCCTGTGTGATCAGGCACCCGGCACTATAGACTGGCTGGTTGACATGGGTTTCAGATTTCAGGAGAATCTGCTTCACCTGGGAGGACATTCCGTGCCCCGTAGCTATAATTTCCTTGGAGGTGGGGCCGGTATGATGAAAACCGCAAGGGAACTTTTAAATAAAAAGGGAATCCCGATACTTTTGAAACACAGGGTGGTGGACATGGCAAGGAAAAAACAAGGAGAAGGCAGAGTTACCGGGGTGAGGGTGGTTGTAGAAGGGGAGGAGAAGATTTTTAAGGCCAGGAAAGGAGTGGTCCTGGCCACGGGAGGCTTTGCAGCGAACCTGCGAATGAGAAGAAATCATAATCCCATTCTGGATGAAGCGCTGGGAAACACCAGTACTGAATATGTGACAGGTGATGGAATAATTATGGGTAAAAGTATAATGGCGGATACGGTAGGAATGGATTTTATTCAGGTCATACCCAGAACTTCACCCGACGGAAGGCTGGATAATGCGGCTGTTGAGACCTTTTGGAAGATAGGGCAGGGCGCTATTAATGTAAATTTAAGGGGGAAGAGGTTTGTAAATTCCATGGCAAAGAGGGCCGTGGAATCGAAACAGATCTTGAAGCAGGAAAGACCTGTTTGCGTAATATATGATGAAAAAATACGGTCCTTGCCCGGTATTTTGAAGGAAGCACAGTATAAACAATTGATTAAAAAGGGAAGGATAATTACCGGAGATTCTCTGAAAACCCTTGCAGGGAAGACCGGCATCAGTTACCCGGCCCTTGAGGAAACCATCCGTGAATTCAACGGCTTCGTGGACCGGGGAGAAGACCCTGAATTCGGCAGAAAGGATCTTCCGTCCAAGATAGAAAGACCTCCTTTCTATGCGGTTCCAAGCTGGTCCGCGGTGCATTATACCATGGGAGGCCTTTTAATAAATGGTATGACCCAGGTAGTGGATATATGGGGAGATGTAATACCCGGTCTATATGCAGCGGGAGAGATAGCCGGCGGGTTGCACGGGGCATCCAGGCTTGCCGCAAACTCTATTGCGGAAATATGGGTTTTCGGACGCATAGCCGGGCTTAATGTGGCTTCAGAAAAGCCTTACCAGGGGGATGTTTAGAAACTGCCATTCTTTAACCCAGATTGTGCAGTAGCCAACTACTGCGGCCTGAAAAACCTTGCTGTAACGCTCCTTTCGCAATTTTGATCCTCAACATATTTATGAATATGCCTGCGGTTCAAAATTGCTCCAAATTCGCGTTTCGCTTGGGTTTTTCAACCCTCGCTACGATGTCTACTGCACAATCTGGGTTTCTAGAGCCATCTTTTTCTGCGTTTGTAGGACTTGACATCTTTGTAGGATTTTATTGTACCTGAAGTTGCCACTCCGAGATAGAATTCCCTTACATCGGGATTTTCCCTTAGGTCCTTCGCCTTTCCTTCCAGCACTATTCTGCCGTTTTCCATTACGTATCCATAGTGTGCGATTTGCAGTGCCATGTTGGCGTTTTGCTCCACCAAAACCAGGGTGGTTTGCTGTTCTTTATTTATTCGTTTTATTATCTCGAATATTTCCTTGACCAGCATGGGCGCCAGGCCGAGAGAGGGTTCGTCTAACAGAAGAAGTCTGGGCAGTGCCATTAATGCCCTGCCTATTACCATCATCTGAAGCTCTCCGCCGCTGCAATAACCTGCAAGGCTATGTTTTCTGGAGACAAGGGTGGGAAAATAATGGTATACCAAATCCAGGTTTTTCCTGTAGGGTTTTCCCCAATTTGTGGCTGTTCCCACCTTTAGGTTTTCTTCCACGGTCAGATATTTAAAGGGTTGTCTGCCCTCCAGCACCTGTATGATGCCCAACCTGGTAATTTTTTCCGGGGCGGAATTCTGGATGTTATGACCTTCATATTCTATGGTGCCCTCGGTGACCTTTCCGTTTTCAGGCTTGAGCAGGCCGGATACTGCTTTCAAGGTGGTGGTTTTGCCCCCGCCGTTACTTCCCAGGAGGGAAAAGATCTGGCCGGCCTTCACATTCAGGGAAACCCCCTTGAGAATCTGAATTACGTCGGAATATACTACACTGATATTGTTTATTTGCAGCAAGATATTTTTTTTCATGGTTTATTCCATACTGCTTTTAATATGAAAAAGGCCATAGCCTGAAATTGGAACGTATTATTCTCCATACCTCTGCCAGTCCCCGGGGCTCAAAAAGAATGAAAAGCACAATGGCCAGCCCGAAGAAAAACTCCCTGAGAGGGGCTATGGTTATGGCAAAACCTGAAAGGCTACCGAGATTCATCATAATCTCAGCGGCCCATCTTAATGTCTCATTCAGCAAGGTTATGAATATGGCCCCGAATATCGATCCCGCTATATTTCCCAGGCCCCCGATGATAACCATTGCTATATATTCGATTGAAAGGGAAAGGGTGAAGGGCTCCGCCGTAATGCTTATCATATAATAGGCCCAGAGCCCGCCCGCTATTCCCGCGTAGGCTGAGCTTATTGCAAAAGAGAGAATCTTATACCTGAATACCGGGATACCCATGCCTTCAGCCGCCCTGTCGTTGTCCCTTATGGCCATGAATGCCCTGCCGAATTTCGTCCTGACCAAATTGACTGCTACCCAGGTCATGAATACGAGGCATATGTGTATCATTATAAAAAAATGCAGATCGCTGCTCAATTCAAAGCCGAATATGCTGGCCGCAGGAAGGATAATTCCCATTGTGCCCCGGGTAAGGCCTTCCCAATGTACAAGCAGGTATTGGATA
>CAZZPR010000082.1:0-11636 GCA_964655655.1 uncultured Desulfobacteraceae bacterium
TATTAATAAAGTTCGTTTTTCATAGGATGCCGCTTGCGGCATAAAATAGCTTTTTGCGAAGCCATCGATTTTTTACGAGTCCGTCAAATTAGATTTTTAAAAGTTTGAACCTTTTCTTTTTAAAATTATATTAATATTTAACTTTAAAAAAACTCAAAATACTTTGAAAATAAAGATATTTTTATAAAAAATGGAAAAGGCACTTATTTTAGGTGTTGGCAACTTGATACTAAAGGATGAAGGTGTAGGTGTGCACCTGGCAAGAGGCCTTGACAGAGAAGATTTTCCACCGGAAGTTGAAATAATAGACGGCGGCACCTCCACTTTAGACCTTCTTCCGGTTATATGTGAAACAGATAGGATTATAGTCATTGATGCCCTTAAGGCTGGAGGAAGGCCTGGAACCATTTATCGTGTCTTTCCGGAGGACATTATGCATGTTCCGGACAGACCTCTTTCTATTCATCAATTAGGTCTGCTGGATGTAATACTCATGGCAAGGCAACTGGGCGGCGATCCGTATGTAGTGATATTTGGAGTGGAACCGAAAGAAATATCATGGGGTCTGGATCTTACCCGGGAGGTAGAGGATTCCCTGCCGAAGATAGTGGAGGCTATATTCGGAGAGCTTAAAGGTATGGGATATGCACGAGTTTGCGATAGCACAAAGTCTTCTTGAAATAATAAAAAAAGGGGTTAGCCCTTACCAAGGTGCGAAAGTGACAAGGATAAAACTTAAAATCGGTAAGCTTTCCGGTGTGCTGCCCGATGCACTCAGTTTTGCCTTTGAGGCGCTTAGCAAAGGGGGAATTGCAGAAGGGGCTGTTATTTCGGTAGAGGAAACATCCCTGAAGATAAAATGCAGGGGTTGCGGGGAAAGCAGCATTATGGATGACCCGTTTCTTGTGTGTCCTCGCTGCGGAGGGTTTGCTGTGGATACGGTGCAGGGCAGGGAATTGGAGATAAAGGAAATGGAGATAACAGATGAAGGTTAAGGTGGTAAAGAATATCCTGGAGGCCAATGAGGTTATAGCCTCTCACAACAAGGAACTTTTTTCTGAAAAAGGGATTTATGTGTTAAATCTTATGGGCACTCCAGGGGCAGGAAAAACAACCCTTCTGGAGAAAACCATAATGCATCTGAAGAACAAGAAAAGAGTTGCCGTAATAGAAGGTGACATCGAAACCTCGGAGGATGCAGAGAGGATAGGGCGTCACGGGATCCCTGTAGTACAAATTAATACAGGGGGAGCCTGTCACCTGGACGGCAACATGATAAGGGGCGGCCTGGAAGGCCTGGATCTGGACGGTATTAACGTACTTATCGTGGAGAATGTCGGAAACCTGGTTTGTCCTGCTGAATTTAACATCGGAGAAGACCATAAGGCCATGGTAGTATCGGTGACCGAGGGAGACGACAAACCACTGAAATATCCCCTCATGTTTCAGGTATCATCTGTCCTGCTGTTGAACAAGATTGATATCTTGCCCTATACCGAATTCGACATGGATAAATTCAAGAAGAACGCCCATAAGGTCAACCCCAGGTTGAACATAATGGAAATGTCCTGCAGAACAGGCGAGGGTCTTGATGCCTGGTTCAAATGGATCGAGAAAGCTGGGGACGGAAAAGGGGCGTGATGGAGGAGATAAGGGCTTGCTTAAGGATAAAAGGCATTGTTCAGGGCGTGGGGTTCCGTCCCTTTGTTTACGGACTGGCCATGCAGCACAAATTGAATGGCTGGGTACTCAATGATAATAAAGGGGTACACATTGAGGTAGAAGGTCAAAGGGACAGGGTTTGTGATTTTATTTCAGGCCTTTCTTCACCTCCTCCCCTGGCAAGGATAGAAAAAACCGCAATAGAGTATTCCACTCCCCATGGTTACCGGAAGTTTGAAATAAAAAACAGCCGAGAAGGTAAAAAGAAAAGTGCTTTGATTTCCCCTGACATTTCGGTTTGCAATGATTGCCTCGTTGAACTTTTTAATCCCGGTGATCGGCGGTTTCGTTACCCGTTTATTAATTGTACGAATTGCGGTCCAAGGTTTACCATAATTCAGGGGCAGGGGATACCATATGACAGGCAAAATACCACCATGTCGGCATTCAAGTTATGTACCCGGTGTGATGCAGAATATAAAGATCCCGCAAACAGACGTTTTCATGCCCAGCCCAATGCATGCAGGGATTGCGGTCCCGCTTTAGTGCTGTTAGATAATTCAGGAAAGACAATTTCGCATTGCGACCCGGTAGAAGGCGCAATTGATTTTTTAAAGAATGGCAAAATTCTTGCCATAAAAGGTCTCGGAGGTTTTCATTTGGCTTGCGACGCCAGCCTGGAACAAGCGGTTTTTGCCTTGCGAGAAAGAAAATTCAGGGAGGACAAGCCGTTTGCCCTGATGTGCAAGGACACCAGGGTTGTTGAAAGGATATGCCGGTTAGATGAGCTATCCAGGGATATACTCGAGTCAAAGGAGAAACCCATAGTCGTTCTTCCCAGGCGAAAACATACAAGCATAGCCCCCTCCGCCGCACCCTTCCAGAAGACCCTCGGTGTAATGCTTCCCTACACCCCGCTTCATTTTCTTCTTTTTGATCATGGGGTAGAGACCCTGGTGATGACCAGCGGAAATGTAAGCGACGAGCCTATAGCTTATAAAGACAGGGAAGCATTTAAAAGGCTGGGGGACATAGCCGACTATTTTTTAATGCATAACAGGGAGATACACACCCGGTGCGATGATTCTGTTATAAGGAACGATGGGGGCGGTAATGCCGTATTTTTGAGAAGGTCCAGGGGATACGCCCCCTCTCCTTTAAAATTAAAAAGGAAGGGAAAGTCCGTGCTTGCATGCGGTGCAGATTTGAAAAATACCTTTTGCATCACCAAGGATGATTTCGCCTTTTTAAGCCATCATATAGGAGACATGGAAAATTTTGAAACCCTTGGCTCATTTGAGCATGGAATCACCCTTTTTAAAGAGTTATTTCAAATTAACCCCGAAATTGTGGTACATGACCTACACCCGGACTACCTTTCCACCAGGTATGCCCTTTCTATGGAGCTTCCCGGATTGGGTGTACAGCATCATTTTGCCCATGCGCTTAGCTGTATGGCCGAGAACCAAATGGAGGGACCTGTTCTGGCGGTGGTAATGGACGGAACCGGTTATGGAGATGACGGTACCATATGGGGGGCCGAATTCCTTGAGGTGACTTCAACAAGCTACAGTCGCCTCGGTCATTTGAAATATTTACCCCTGCCCGGTAATGATATGGCTATACGGGAGCCCTGGAGAATGGCGGCAGCTTACCTGGAAAGGCTATACAGCAAACTGGAAGAACTTGATATACCCTTTGTAGAGAGTATAGACCTAGATAAGTGGCATATTATAAAAAGTGCGATGAAAGCCGGTATAAATTCCCCTTTGTGCTCAAGCATGGGAAGACTGTTTGACGCAGTAAGCGCCTTGGTGGGCCTGAGACATGAGGTGAATTACGAGGGACAGGCAGCCACTGAGCTTGAACAAATAATCCAGGAAAATGGAAACAGCAAGTATTACTTTAATATATTTAATCAATCTTCTGTAAAAATTATAGATCCTGATCCAGTTATTAACTCGATTGTGGAGGATATAAAAAGGAATACGCCTTCCCCGGTTATTTCAGCAAGGTTTCACAATTCCGTGGCCGGGATGATATGCCGGATGTCGACTATTTTAAGAAAGGAGTGCGGGTTGTCGGATATCCTTTTGAGCGGGGGTGTATTCCAGAATACCTCACTTTTGGCAAGGGTGTTGAGTAATCTTAAAGATCAGGGATTCAGGGTTTATACCCATAAAAAGCTGCCCCCGAATGACGGGGGCATATCCTTAGGGCAGGCATTCTACGCAATTAGCCTGGAGGAGGATTAAGGAGATGTGTCTGGGGGCTCCCGGGAAGGTTGTTTCAGTAAACGGGGATATGGCAGAGGTGGATTTCAACGGTATAAGCAGGGGAGTTAGCTTGCTTATTTGTCCTGGTATAAAGGAAGGCGATTATGTGCTGGTCCATGTGGGTTTTGCTATACAGAAACTGGAAAAAGAAGACGCACTGGAGACATTACGTCTTTTCAGGGAAATGGATGATATAAACCGCGAATCATCGGATGAAAATGGGTGAGGCAGATCGAGCTCAATCAATTATAGATAAAATATCAGTCTTGGCGGACGGGAATCTTCGTTTTATGGAGGTGTGCGGAACCCATACCGTGTCCATATTTCGATCAGGTATCAGATCTGTGCTGCCGAAAAATATCAATCTTATATCAGGCCCGGGCTGTCCCGTATGTGTGACGCCCGTAGGTAAGATAGACCGGGCCATAGAGATAGCCCGATTAAATGATGTGGCCCTATTAACCTTTGGTGACCTAATGAAGGTCCCGGGAACCTCTTCGTCACTCCTTCAGGAAAGGGCTGAAGGAAAGGATATACGGGTGATAACCAGTCCCCTGGAGGCCGTTGATATCGCCGAGAATGAGCCCGGAAAGAAAATTGTTTTTTTTGCAGTGGGATTCGAAACTACGTCTCCTGCCATAGCAGGTGCAGTGCTGGAGGCTTGTAGAAAAGGTGTATATAACTTGTATTTACTTTCCGCCCAGAGGCTGATTCCTCCTGCACTGCGAACTTTGCTTTCCTCTGGAAACATAAAAATAGACGGATTTATACTACCCGGCCATGTAAGTGTGATAATCGGCAAGGATCCTTATTTATTTATCGCCGGTGAGTTTTCCGTTATGGGTGTGATCACCGGTTTCGAGGCCCTTGATATACTGGAAGGCATATACATGCTTCTTTGCCAAAAAAAGGAACAGAGACCGAGGATAGAAATCCAGTATACCCGTGCAGTAAAAGGAGAGGGCAACCGGAAGGCGGTCAACATGATGGAAAAGGTATTTATGCCGGTTGATGCCAGATGGAGGGGGCTGGGAACAATACCGAAAAGCGGTCTTGCCCTGAGGCGGGAATTCAGGGAAATGGATGCAGGGGCCTTTTTCGAGCTCCCTGTTAAGGAGGTACCCGACCCCCAGGGTTGTATATGCGGAGAGATATTGCAGGGAATAAAAACTCCCCCGGACTGTCCACTGTTTGGGAAGGGTTGCACTCCGGAGCAGCCGGTGGGGCCTTGCATGGTATCCTCTGAGGGAACCTGCTCTGCCTATTATAAATATGGTGTTTCCGGATGAAAAAAAATAAGATTATTATGGCCCACGGGGCAGGGGGCAAATTAACCCATGATCTCATCAAGGAAAAATTTTTGCCCTTTTTCGGTAACAATATACTTGGTTCGCTGGATGACAGCGCGGTTATGTCTTCAAATGGATCGAGGATCGCCTTTACCACGGATTCCTTTGTGGTAAAGCCCCTTTTCTTTCCAGGCGGAGATATAGGTAAACTGTCACTGTGCGGTACGGTCAATGATCTGGCCATGTCAGGGGCTGTGCCTCTGGGGATTTCTTTGTCCTTTATAATTGAGGAGGGTTTTCCTATGGAGGATCTTGAGAGGATCCTGTCGTCCTTAAAAACCGCGGCGGAGGAAGCAGGAGTAGACGTGGTTACCGGAGATACAAAGGTGGTGGAAAACGGGGCCGCACAGGGGATGTTTATCAATACGTCTGGTGTGGGTATAGTTCCGGAGGGTGTAAACATTACCGGGTCAGGGGCGAAAGAAGGTGATTATATTATTATTAACGGACCTGTGGGGGACCATGAAATAGGAGTATTAATTGCAAGAGGAGAATTCTCTCTGGAGGGAAGAGTAGAATCGGACTGTGCGCCCCTCAACAGGCTTGTACAGGGAATATTAGCCGAATATAAAGATGTGCATGTATTAAGGGATCCTACAAGGGGGGGGGTTGCTACCACACTTTGGGAGATAGCAAATGCATCAGGCAAGGGCATCTTAATAGAAGAGGAGAAGATAGGGATAAGGCCCGAGGTAAAGGGCGTGTGCGATCTTCTCGGATTTGATCCCTGGTATCTGGCCAATGAGGGCAAGTTAATGGCGTTTGTGCCGGAGGAGGGCGTGAAAACCGTTATGAAGGCAATGAGGCGGGATCCCCTGGGCAGGGAATCGGCAATTATCGGAAGGGTTGTGTCCGGTAATCCCGGAAAGGTTCTGATCAAAACCTGCATAGGGGGGCACAGGCTCCTGGAGCCAATGAGCGGACAACAATTCCCCAGGATTTGTTGATAGGCAAAATAAGGCACAACAACCTGAGGCCAGGCGTTTTATTTGGCCCGGGTCTTTGAATATGACCGTCCATCATTTTTACTCAAGAAGGGCGGGGCTTTTCTTTTCAGGATAACAAAAATGAGTTTTGCAGGTCTCAAATCAAATCTGACTTCCAACGAACTTAACTCGAAGTATTAATAAAGTTCGTTTTTCACAGGATGCCGCTTGTGGCATAAACTAGCTATTTAGGATAAACTAATGCAAAAATGCACTGTATTTTTTTGATTTTGTTGCAGTTTTGCAATAAACAGATAATTTCGGTAATTCTCGATTTTTTCCATCCTTTACCTATTTGTTTGAAATTACAGATAAAATAATACTAATAATGAGTCTTTCTTATTGGCATGTAAATTGCTGGAAGGTCTTACTGTAACTCAAAAAAGGAGATGGATATGAAGATTAACAGACGGCAATTTATTAAGATCTCTGCGGGAACAACTGCAGGAGTGATGGCTATGGGTCTGGGTATGGACCTTAGGCCGGTAAAATCTTATGCCCAGACAATAAGGATAAGGTATGCAACGGAGGCTACTACAATATGTCCATATTGTGCAGTAGGCTGCGGGATAATGGTTCATACAAGCAAAGGTGCTGCCGGTAAGGTCATAAACACAGAGGGCGATCCGGATCATCCCATCAATGAAGGCACCCTGTGCTCCAAGGGGTCAGCCCTGAGCCAGCTTGTAAATAACAGGAACAGGTTAATGACACCTCTTTACCGCAAACCTTATAGTCATGCCTGGCAGCAGGTCTCCTGGGATTGGGCCCTTTATAAAATAGCATTGAATATAAAGCACACAAGGGATGAGACTTTCACACATAAAAACGACAAAGGCCAGATTGTTAACAGGACAGAGGGGATTGCCCATGTGGGGAGCGCCGCTCTTGACAACGAGGAATGCTGGGCAATACAGGCCATGATGAGGGCGCTGGGGCTCGTATATATAGAGCATCAGGCGCGCATCTGACACAGCGCAACTGTAGCGGCTCTGGCAGAGTCGTTCGGTCGCGGGGCAATGACCAATCATTGGATTGATATCAAAAACAGTGATTGTATCTTAATAATGGGTTCAAATGCCGCGGAAAACCACCCAGTCTCATTTAAATGGGTAACAGAGGCCATGAAAAGGGGAGCCAGGCTGATAAACGTGGATCCCAGATTCACCCGGACCTCTTCAAGGGCGGATTTTTATACATCCTTAAGATCCGGAACAGATATCGCCTTTCTGGGCGGTATGATAAAATACATCCTTGAAAACAATAAATATTTTAAGGAATACGTATCAGCCTATACCAATGCACCTTTTATAGTGGATGATGAATACGGTTTTAACGATGGCCTTTTTTCTGGATATGATAAAAAAACCAGGAAATACGACAGGAGTAAATGGTCATTTGTAAATGACAGCAAGGGGTTACCTAGGAAAGACAGAACCCTCCAGGATCCCCGATGCGTGTTTCAACTATTGAAAAAGCACTACGACAGGTATGACCTGGATACGGTTTCGGATACTACAGGAACCTCCAAGGAAGACCTTAAAAAGGTCTATCAGATGTATTCGGATACCGGACAGAAAGGGAAGGCCGGCACAGTTATGTACGCCATGGGATGGACACAGCACACGGTTGGTGTGCAGAATATTCGCGCCATGGCCATAATCCAGCTATTATTAGGTAATATGGGGGTTGCCGGAGGTGGAGTAAACGCCCTGAGGGGAGAATCCAACGTTCAGGGCTCTACGGATCATTGCATTTTGTATCACATACTGCCAGGGTATCTGAAAACCCCAAGGGCATCTCAGCCTAGTCTAAGAGACTACAATAATGCATATACACCTACTACAAATGATCCCCTGAGCGCAAACTGGTGGGGTAATTATCCTAAATACTCGGTGAGCCTGCTCAAATCCCTTTTCGGTGGAAAGGGGACAAGCGCCAATGATTTTTGCTATAGTTGGCTTCCCAAACTTGACGACGGCAAGAGCTACAGTTGGATGGACCTTTTTGACGAAATGTACAAAGGAAAGTTCTCCGGCTTTTTTGCATGGGGCCAGAATCCTGCTGGTTCAGGGGCCAATGCAAACAAGACGAGAAAGGCTTTGGCCAAACTGGATTGGCTGGTAAATGTGAATATATTTGATAACGAGACGGGTTCATTCTGGAAAGGTCCGGGTATGGATCCGGGAAAAATAAAGACAGAGGTGTTCATGCTTCCGTGTGCGGTATCAGTGGAGAAAGAGGGCTCCATCACCAATAGCGGCCGCTGGATGCAGTGGCGCTACAAGGCAACGGAGCCGAGGGGAAACTCCAGGCCCGACGGCGACATAATGACTGATCTGTTTAAAAAGGTTAGGTACCTTTACCGCAGGGATAAGGATGCAGTGTTCCCGGAGCCTGTGTTGAATCTGAAATGGAATTACGCAACACGAGGAAAGTTTGATGCACATAAGCTGGCCAAGGAAATAAACGGCTATTTCCTGAAAGATGTAACCGCTCATGGGAAATCCTTCAAAAAAGGTGATTTGGTGCCCAGTTTTGCTTACTTGCAGGATGACGGTTCAACAAGCAGTGGCAATTGGCTTTATTGTAATTCTTACACAAATGAAGGAAACATGGCTGCCAGGCGAGTGAGAGAAAGTTCAGGGATAGGCCTGAATCTCGAATGGTCTTGGTGCTGGCCGGTAAACAGGCGCATAATTTACAACAGGGCCTCGGTTGATGAATACGGAAAGCCCTGGGACAAGGGGCACCCTGTGATAAGGTGGACCGGTTCAAAGTGGGTTGGAGATGTTCCAGACGGAGGCTGGCCTCCTATGCTTAATCCGGATGGAACCCCGAACCCGAAAACCAGATATCCGTTTATAATGAAACCCGAGGGCCATGCCCATGTCTTCGGCCCAGGAAGAACGGACGGGCCTTTTCCCGAGCATTATGAACCGCTCGAATGTCCAGTGGAAAAAAATCTGCTCTCCAGCCAGCTTATCAATCCTACAGCACCTAAATATAGTACGGACATGGATGTCTACAGGACATGCGACCCTAAATACCCCTTTGTGTGCTCTACATACAGGGTAAGCGAACACTGGCAGACAGGAGTTATGACCAGATGGCAGCCGTGGCTGCTGGAGGCACAGCCTCAGCTTTTTGTAGAGATGAGCCCGGAACTTGCGGGGCTAAAAGGAGTAAACAATGGTGAAAAGGTGGTCGTGGAATCAGCCAGGGGCAAGGTAAAGGCTGTGGCCTTGGTCACAAGCAGGTTCCGTCCTTTTAAGGTTCAGGGAAATGTGATTCATCAAGTAGGTCTGCCCTGGCATTACGGGTGGGTTCATCCCAAAGATGGCGGTGATTCGGCAAACCTGCTGACACCTTCAACCGGTGATCCGAACACCAGGATTCCCGAATCAAAGGCATTTATGGTTAATGTGAGAAAGATGTAAAGGAGGAGATCTGATGAAAGGAAAGGCATTTTTTATTGATACTACATTATGTACCGGGTGCAGAGGCTGCCAGATCGCCTGCAAGCAATGGAACCAGCTTCCGGCCACCAAAACGGAGAACCGGGGAAGCTATCAGAACCCCAAGGACCTTTCATTCTACACCTATAAACTAGTTCGGTTTTCAGAAGACAGGGAAAACGGGGGCAAGCCAGTATGGCGTTTCTTTCCTGACCAGTGCAGGCATTGTATTGACCCTCCCTGTAAATATTCGATTGAGGATCCCGATGCCATTATAGTTGATCAGACTACCGGAGCGGTCCTTTACACCGATAAATTAAAGAAAGGAAATAGCGAGGACGTCAGGGGGATTTGCCCTTATGACATACCGAGGGCGGAGCCGAAAACAGGGTATATTGCCAAGTGTACAATGTGTGTGGACCGGGTTCACAGTGGCCTGCTCCCTGCTTGCGTTAAAACATGTCCTACCGGAGCCATGAATTTCGGTGAGAGGAATGAAATGGTCTCTGTTGCCGAAAAAAGACTGACCGAGGTTAGGGAAAAGTACCCTGATGCCACCCTGACCGGAATAGAGGATACCCGGGTCTTTTATCTCCTCGCTGATGAACCGTCCAAGTACCACAAATATGCAGGAGCTAAAATAGTGCCCCCGGGCATAAACAGAAAGACGGCCTTAAAGAGGATTGCAAGGCCTTTAAGGGAGCTATCTAAGGAGTGGCAAATGCTTCATAAACTGGCAGGTTAATAAACCACCTGAACGAAGGGTGTTTTTTTACATGGCACCCTTCCTGTTTAAATCCAGATTGTGCAGTAGCCAGCTGCTGCACAATCTGGATTTAAAGTAAAATCATATTAATGGAGCAGTGAATGTCGAGAGAAGAAAGAGAGCAAATAGAAAGGCTTATCCAAAAGACACCCATGTACAAAGAAGCGCTCACAATATACCGGGACCTGGTAGAGTTTCTGGACGAGGTTGATCCGGACATAAAATACGCAATAAAACATGACTCCGCTGCTGAGACAAAAATAAAAGAAGGGTTTCCGCTTTTTTCCAGAGAGGCTTTGCCTATAAATTTTAACGATGCATCTTCGCTGTTTCACCGGTTATTTGAACATTTATCCTCCAAAGGAAGAAAAGATAGGAAGGCTTTGAAAAAGGCATCGGAAAAGGTGCTGGCTGATTCTGATTGGGTTAAAAGTCTTGCCAGTGCCTTTCTATCCAGGGATGAAAGTACTATTTCAAGTATGGCAGCGGAGTTGAACCTTGAACCGATGGTTCTTAAATTTTTGATCCATATGGCCTTAACCCCTTTTCTCAGTCGTCTTAGAAAAGATTTAAAGGGTAGAATTCCCAGGGATGGATGGAATTATGGAATCTGTCCCTTATGCGGCTCCTTTCCGGATATGGCCTACCTGAATGAGCAGGGCAAGAGGTTTCTGCACTGCGAGCTTTGTGGTGAGGAATGGCCCTATTCCAGAATCAAGTGTCCATTTTGCGGGAACCACAAAACAAAGGAACTTGGCTATTTTGTAAGCGAGGATGACAAAGGTTTTAGAGTGGATTTCTGCAAGAGGTGCAATGGGTACATAAAGACGCTGGACACGAGGATAATGGGTTCTTTGGCTCCCATGGAACTGGAAAATCTCATAACTCTGCATTTAGATATGCTGGCACATGAGCAGGGCTTTAAGTCTCCTTCCTGCTAAGCTTTTTTCAATACACCCACCCCTTTTGTCTAAATTCTTAAACAGGTCAATTTACCATTTCTCGCCAACCCGGTAATGGGCCCCGGCATCCTCCCCGGCCATTAGGTTTTCGCCCTTTGTACCGCCTAACGGAGCTCAAGTTCGAACTGGAATTCCGATATAAGGATTAAAAAAAAGTGAATTTTTTTCAAAAAAATC
>CAZZPR010000083.1:0-10593 GCA_964655655.1 uncultured Desulfobacteraceae bacterium
CAGGCATATTCATAAATATGTTGAGGATCAAAATTGCGAAAAGGGCGTTGCAGCAGGAACGTAGGTATGCAATCCCTTAAATATATATCTTATATACAACTATTCCTTTAAGATCGGATCCCGGATACTGGGCTTCGATAATCCCGGTACCATATTCATGGACGTTATGGATGCAATAAACAGCGGGAAATTTTTGGATGCCGTAAGCGGGATACTGAGCGGGGGTGGAATGGTGGTGAGTTCATTTTTGCTGGGAGGAGTTATACTGGGGACCCTATTTGCCCCACCGTCATACTTTATTTTTTTGTATGTTTTCAATACTTTGTTTCGTGGAGAAGAAAAAGAAAGACCGGTTGCCAATGAATAAGGCCAGGGAATTATTGGATGAGCGCGGTATAAGGCCGAACAAGCGACTTGGACAACATTTTCTTCAAGATCCCGGAATAGTCAGCCGAATTATTGAAGGAGCCGGATTACACGAGGATGATGTGGTTGTGGAGATCGGGGCGGGCCCGGGTAGCCTGACTCTACCCCTTATTCCGGCTGTTTTCCACCTGGTGGCAATAGAAAAGGATTTGATCCTGCTGGATATATTGAATAAAAGATTAACCCGGGACAGGGAAAAGGTAACATTGATGGCGGTAGATGTCCTTAAATTGGATTTTACACGAATTTATGAGAAGTTTAAGAAAAAACTACGTTTGATTGGAAATCTGCCTTACAATATCTCTTCGCCCTTCCTGGAAAGGACCGTGAGATTCAGGGCCTATATACGAGACGCGACCCTGATGTTTCAACAGGAACTGGCAAAAAGATTGACAGCTGTTCCCAACAGCAAGGATTATGGTTCTTTGAGTGTGGTAACCCAGTATCATTCAAAGGTAAGTCGGATTTTAAAGGTGAACAAGGAGGCATTTTACCCAAGACCCAAGGTTGATTCCATGGTCCTTGGGCTTGATTTTGAGCAACCCCACCCGGTCAGGGCCGAGAACGAGCCTTTCTTTCACAGCGTTGTCAGGGCTGCATTCAGATACCGCAGAAAGACGATACTTAATTCCCTTGAAAGGGGAATGAGGGATTACTTAAGGGGAGATATAGAGAAGGCACTCGCCGGGTGCGGGATTGATCCCGGCAGGAGAGCGGAGACACTTACCATAGACGAATATATCTGCTTGAGCTCTGCAATTGAACGGCAAGCACCTATTGCTTGTTGACACTTGGTAAAGTCAGTGTTATTTACGAAAAAATCCCAATCTTTCCTCCGGAATCTATTGGGCCGGAGGCCTTTCGTAGAGCGAGGGCGAATATGAGGACAATAGCGGAAATTCAGGAAATGCAAAGCCAGGCCCGCAAATGGCGGGAGGAAGGTGAGACCATAGTCTTTGTTCCCACCATGGGGTTCCTCCACGAAGGACACCTGCAACTACTGAGAGCGGGCAAAAAAAAGGGTACCAGGCTGGTCATGAGCATATTCGTTAATCCCACCCAATTCGGTCCCTCGGAGGACTACGCACAATACCCAAGGGACATGGGAGGAGACCTGGACAAGGCACGGGCCGAAGGTGTGGATGTCGTGTTCATACCCACTGTACAGGGTATGTATCCTGAAGGATTTCAGACCACAGTCAGAGTTGAAGAGGTAACAAAGTACCTTTGCGGCAAATCCAGGCCCGGGCACTTCCAGGGGGTGACAATAGTGGTGACCAAGCTTTTTAACATTACGAAACCCCACGTGGCTATATTCGGAAAAAAAGACTACCAGCAGCTGGTTGTAATCAGGCGAGTGTCCGCAGACTTGAATATGGATATTGAGATCGTAGGAGTTCCCACTGCAAGGGAAAAAGACGGTTTGGCAATGAGCAGCAGAAATAATTATTTAAGCCCGGATGAAAGGCGGTCCGCGTTAAGTCTTAAAAATGGTTTGGAACTGGCTAAAAGAATGATTTCCCAGGGCGTAAAGGATGCCTGCCAAATAAGACAGTCGGTTGAGGATCTCGTTCTGGGCCACCCCTATACAGAGATAGATTATGTAAGCGTTTGTGATCCCGAAACCCTGGAGGAGATGGATACCATCGACAGACCTTGCCTTCTGGCACTGGCCGTAAGGGTGGGAAATACAAGATTGATAGACAATACCATACTGGAGGTCCGTTGAAAGGTTTAAAGACCATAATAAAGGATTATTTCCTCACCGGTTTGCTGGTGATCCTGCCACTGTTCATAACCGGGTACGTAATATGGTTTTTGATCAGGGGGATGGATATCATACTGGATTATTTGCCACCCAAGTATCTGCCCGAAACCTATTTGAATTTCCGGATACCAGGGCTGGGGCTTATGCTTGTAATTATTCTGGTGTGTATGGTAGGAATCCTTACCAGGAATATTGCCGGAAGGAAAGTGGTGGATTTGTGGGAGGTTATTGTAGAAAGAATACCCCTGGCCCGAATTATATACAGCGGGGTTAAACAGCTTCTGGAAACCGTGTTTTTACAAAAGACGGATGCATTCAAAAGGGTGGCGTTGCTGGAGTACCCCAGGAGGGGTATTTATGTTCTCGGCTTTATTACCGGGGAAAGCAAAGGGGAAATACAAACAAGGACCGAGAAAAAAATGATAAACGTTTTCGTACCCACCACGCCAAACCCGACCAGCGGATTTTATATACTTATCCCGGAGGAGGATTTGACAATCCTTAAAATGACTGTTGAGGAGGCATTCAAGCTGATTATATCAGGCGGGATCATTGCGCCCCCGGATCGTTCGGGAATAGAGTGCAGAAAGAGGGTTCAGGAAAAGAGCTTGGAATCTCAGTGAGGAATTTTTTATTTAAACAGGGAGAAAAATATGAACACAGATTTTTTATTTACATCCGAATCCGTAACCGAGGGGCACCCGGACAAGATGGCCGACCAGATTTCGGACGCCGTGCTCGACGAGATAATTGTAAGGGACAAGTATGGAAGGGTGGCCTGCGAGACCCTGGTTACAACCGGCATGGCCTTTATCGCCGGGGAGATCACTACCGATTGTTATGTCGAGATGCCGGAGATCGTGAGAAACACAATTAAGGAGATAGGGTACAACGATTCGTCAATGGGGTTTGACTGGGAGACCTGCGCGGTGGTTACAAGCATTGACAAACAATCCGGAGATATAGCACAGGGTGTCAACGGAACCGGACTTTTCAAGGAGAAAGGGGCCGGAGACCAAGGGCTGATGTTCGGTTATGCCTGCAATGACACGCCTGTCTACATGCCCATGCCTATTTACCTGGCCCATAAACTCACCCAGAGACTTTCATATGTACGAAAATCCGGAAAATTGCCCTGGCTGAGACCGGACGGAAAATCCCAGGTAACCGTAAAATACACGGATTCCAAGCCCGCATCAGTGCATACGGTGGTTATAGCGGCCCAACACTCACCGGATGTGGAATACGAAACACTCAAGGATGCCATAATAGAAGAGGTAATAAAGAACGTGATCCCGCCGGATATGATCGAAAAGGATACCCAGTTTTTCATTAATACCACCGGAAGATTCGTTACAGGCGGGCCCCTCGGCGACTGCGGAATGACGGGGAGAAAAATCATTTTGGATACCTACGGAGGTTTCGGTTACCACGGAGGCGGGGCGTTTTCCGGAAAGGACCCAAGCAAGGTTGACAGAAGCGCTTCATACATGTGCAGGTATATAGCAAAAAACATAGTTGCGGCAGGATTGGCCGATAATTGCGAGATACAGGTGGCTTATACAATCGGAAAGGCCCAGCCAGTCAGTATGATGGTCAACACTTACGGAACAGGGGTCGTGCCAAGTTCGGAGATGACAAAGCTGGCAGAAAAAGAGTTCGATTTGCGGCCGGGTTCAATAATAGAATACCTGGATCTGTTAAGACCCATATACAGGAAAACCGCTTGTTACGGGCATTTTGGAAGAGAACTGGAGGAGTTTACCTGGGAGAAGACCGATATGGTTGATAAATTAAGGGATAAAGTTCCGGTTTCCGTGGGCAAGTCAAGAAAAAGGAGATGATGATGGATTATGAAATCAAGGACATAGGGCTGGCGGACGAGGGCCGGCTCAGGATAGAGTGGGCGGGGAAAAGCATGCCTGTTCTGGATTCAATAAAAAAAAGGTTTTCCCAGGAGAAGCCCTTGGCAGGCCTCCGTGTTTCCGCGTGCCTGCATGTAACCACGGAGACCGCCGTTCTGTCACAGACGCTCAAGGCCGGCGGAGCCTCAGTAGTCCTGTGTGCCTCGAACCCCCTTTCCACCCAGGATGATGCAGCCGCATCCCTGGTGGCCCATGATGAGATACCAGTTTACGCTATAAAGGGGGAAGATACAGACACCTATTATAGCCACATATTATCCTCCCTGAAGAATATGCCCAACTTTACCCTGGATGACGGAGCCGACCTGGTGAGCTCCCTTCACTTTATAGCCCTGGATAAACTTGACGAGATATCCCTTCCCATAAGAAAGTGGGCCTCTTCCCTAACCAAGGAAGAAAGAGAATCCTTGATCGCAGGGGTCAGGGGGAGCACCGAGGAGACTACCACCGGTGTTATTCGTTTGCGATCCATGGAAAAGGACAAGGTTCTCCAATTCCCTGTTATCTCCGTAAACGACGCTGATACCAAGCACCTTTTCGACAATAGGTACGGAACCGGCCAGAGCACGGTAGACGGAATCATAAGGGCCACCAACAGGCTCCTTGCAGGCACATGCTTCGTGGTAAGCGGCTATGGATGGTGCGGCAGGGGCGTGGCCATGAGGGCCAGGGGCCATGGCGCAAGGGTGATTATCTGCGAGGTGGATCCCTTGAAGGCACTGGAGGCTGTTATGGACGGTTTCGAGGTCATGCCTATGGCCGGCGCAGCGGTAATAGGGGACTTTTTCTGCACTCTCACCGGTGATAAAAATGCCATAGGAAAGGAACATTTCCTTGAAATGAAAGACGGCGCCATAATATCCAACTCAGGACATTTCAACGTGGAGCTGGACCTGGAGGGATTGAATGAACTTACGGTTTCCAGGAGGAAAATAAGGGAATATGTAGATGAATATACCCTTGAGAACAAAAAAAGGGTTTATCTTCTGGGCGAGGGAAGGCTTATCAACCTGGCAGCCGCCGAGGGGCATCCTTCCAGTGTGATGGATATGAGTTTTGCTAACCAGGCCCTTTCCGTGGAGTATCTCTCAAAGGAATATAAGGATTTAGATAAAAAGGTGTACCCCGTCCCAACCCTTATAGACAAGGAAATAGCAAGATTAAAGCTCGCCTCCATGGGTATGGAAATTGACAGGCTTACACCTGAGCAGGAGAGATATCTGGCCTCCTGGAAGGTAGGCACCTGATTTTTCCCGGTAACCTCTCATTTTATTCGCGCGAGGAAACCCAAATTGAGATTTGTCGGATTGGATCTAAAGGAGATTGAATTTCCCGAGTTTATTCGTTTCTGGAACCGCTGTTACAAATATCCCCTGGACCATCTGTATACGGAGAGGATCTCCAAGGCAAGGTTTACCGGAACAGACCTTACAAGACTCTTCGAATGGAAAAACGGGGGCAAACTCAGCAAGAGAAAACAGAAGACACTCAGGCGCGTATTGGAGCGGCTGGATAAGGTCAATTCATTGAAAAAGGGATTTTACCTTACGGAATTTCAAAGGGATTTCCGCGACCTGTCAGTTATGTGGAAACTCTTTTTGCTTCATATAACAGCCCCAGGCAATTATCCCTTCTTTGATCAAAGCATTTGCAGGGCCTTTATATTCCTAAAGGAATCACTGCTTACAGAAGGTTTGCCTGAAGGGGATGAGGTGGAGAAACTTTTCTTTGATGAATATGTAGAATTTTATCATAATCATTTGCCAAAGGCAGGTTCTTCCAAGGAATTCGATCAGGCGTTTTGGGCATTCGGACGTTTTTTGGAATCGGAATATGGCTCGGCGATTTGCGGGCATGCATAAATTGGCCGGTCTCAAGGGCGTTATGCCCCTTCAGCGGCTGTAAAACCGGGCATGCTGGATTACAGCGGTAAAAACTTGACAGGTCTCCGGCCCGGTAATATATAATCAAACCAGCGGTTATTGCCTGGGTGGCGGAATTGGTAGACGCAAGGGACTTAAAATCCCTCGGTCCTTAGTGGCTGTGCGGGTTCGATTCCCGCCCCAGGCACCAGAAATATCAAAGAAATTAAGGGGTTTGCTTCGGCAAGCCCCTTTTTTTTGTGTTGTACTAATTTTGCTACATTTTGCAGGTTTTTGGGGCTTTTTTGCAATTGAATGGCAGAAAAATGGCAGATTTTTTTTGTTTTTTTTCTTGCACTTTAGGGAACCTCCTGCTATACAAAATAAAAAAGAGTTCCCATTATGGAAACGGAAACATATAACAAAATCTTCGAAGTTAAAAATTTCGGGCCGGAAAAGCCCAAAGAGTTTGGATTTGTAAAGGAATGGATTGAGAAGGCCACAAAAAACCCCGAAAGCCTTGGAATTATCTCGGAATTTTCTGATCGGAAAACCGGAGCAGCAATCAGAATGATATGCTACCCTGAAAAAAATTTGAAAGATATTGCAAAGGAAGCTGGAATTAATAATGTGAAGTTGCGGGTATGGCGGACTGAGGATGATTTTAATAAAGTGGTAGAGTCCGCTTGTGGTAGCTTTGCGGAATATTTGTTTAGGCGTGTAGAGAAACAAAAATTTTCTGCGGATCCGTTCTCTGTTTTCTTGCTTCCCCATGTCCTCGCATTCTTTAATGCTGACGTGTTTATAAATTTTTGGAAAATTGCTACAGACAGGGCTAACTCTGATTATGATGTCTTTCGGCTATGGAATATCTTGGACCGAGTTATGGTCTGGCTCCAATCTCGAGGTGAAGTCTCCCAAAGGCTTGTAGATAAAGGTTTTTTGAAATTTGATGTTGAACTTATTTTGAGCAGAAAAAGATTGAGAAAAGAGCGTAAGAGGTTTTTTCGGTTTTTTGGACCCTTGTTTAACGATTTTTTGAATGACCGATGGCCCGCCAAATAACCGATATTAACTGATTTTTTTGTTGAGGTGTTTTTTTGGTTGCAATCGGGAACACTATGGATTAAAAAGGTACAAAGAGTTCCTGTAAAATAAAAAATGGCCCGAGAAATAGTTGACATAGGCGGCATTGTAAAGAAATTGTGCTTGACGAAATGGCAGGTCTATCACCTCGTCCACAAGTTCTCGGACCCGCTCCCACACAAGAAAATAGGCGTTAAACTCTACTTTGATGTTGAGCGGTGTCTTCGGTGGTGGGACCGACAGCCTGGAAAGGACGGGGAAGAACTAGCAATGGAGTTTGAGAGATGATTTTTTGAGCTAAAAAAAGGGGAGACAGACATCCAGCCACATCCATCCTTGGACCGGACATGTGGCGGGAGTTGCATTACATACGTGAGTGGGGAATGGAAGTACCCCGTGCCTCCCCCTTTTTTTTGATTTTAGCAAAATCTGAAAAAAAATCAAGTGTAATTGTTTTTAGGGGTAAATCATGAACAACAAGGCCGAAAATGCATTGGAATATAGGTCAATGGGATTTTCTGTGATCCCGATTCGAGCTGATAAGCGGCCCTATTTGAAATGGGAAAAATTCCAGAAGGAAAAGGCAGACGAGCGGTTGATTCAGGAATGGTGGAAGAGTTGGCCGGATGCCAATATCGGGATCGTCACCGGCAATGTCTCAGGGCTCAATGTTGTTGACGTAGATTCGGAAGAAGGCATGGCAAAGCTGGAAGAGCTTTTACCAGACAGCCTTTTAACCCCGGCAGCAAGGACCCCGCGGGGCGGCTGGTTTTTTTATTTTCAGCCCGAAAATGGCACCGGCAACAGTACGGGGTTTCTCAATGACTGTGATTTCCGGGGTGAGGGCGGCTACATCATTGCACCTCCCTCGAAAAATTATTCCTGGATGGATGGTTTAAGCCTAAACGAAGTTGGACTTGCCCATTTACCTGGAACCATTAAAGATTTGCTCACAAAAGAGGCCAGCAAAGCACCCACCGAAAAGCCTTTAAACTTTTCTTTAGGTACCCGGGATGATACCCTTTTCCATACCGCCTTGAGCCTGGCTAAGGGTGGTATGCCCAGAAAAGAGGTGGAGGTTGCTGTTTGTCAATTTGCCGACAGTTGTAAACCACCTTTTTCTGAAAAAGAGGCCCTTACAAAAGTGGCGTCTGCTTTTAAAAGAGTGAATGCCGGAGAGAGAAATTTAACCCAGGAAATAAGGGATTGGATTGAAGCCACCGAGGGTGAATTTTTAACAAGAGACGTTTTTGAGATATTGGATATTCCAAAGGAGCAAAAGCAAAAAGTTTCAATAATTTTGACCAGATTGGTCTCAGAAGGGTTGATCGAGCGGGCAGGCCGGCGGACAGGGTGTTTTCGGAGAATCGAGCGGGATGTTACCAAAATAGACCTTTTTAACACTTAGACCAATCTGGTTGATATTACTTTGCCGTTTGGGATTAGTGATATGGTCAAAATTATGCCTGGCAATGTGATTGTTGTATCCGGTTCCAAGGATGCTGGCAAAACGGCCTTTTTACTGAATATTGGGGCCAGTAATATGGATAAATTCGATGTGCATTATTTTTCCTCTGAAATGGGTGGCGGCGAGCTCCGGGCACGATGTGAGTTGTTCGATTTTGATTTTGAAAAATGGCGGCGGGTTAAATTCTATGAGCGGGATCAAAATTTTCAGGATGTTATCATGCCAGGCGAGGGCAAGCTGAATATTATAGATTTTTTGGAGATTTACGAGGATTTTTGGCTGGTAAAAAAGCGGATAGCTGAAATCTGGCAAAAACTGGATGGGGCTGTAGCAATTATCGCCTTGCAAAAACCCCAGGCACGGGACTTCGCATTTGGCGGGGAGGGCAGCATTGAAAAGGCCCGGCTTGCGCTTGCCCTGGAAAATGGGGAACTCAAGATCGTATCTGCGAAAAACTGGAAAACCAAGGAAAACCCGAGGGGGAAAAGGATCAATTTCAAAATCATAGCCGGATCAAAGTTGATCGAATCGGATGAGTGGAACATGGAGGAGTGAGCTTATGTTTACTAAATGTTTACCAATGTTTACTTATGTTTACTTTTATTTACTTTGTTTACTTATTAGCTAACTAATTGATATTGCAAATAATTTTAATGGTAATTTTCACGGAAAATGGAGCAAAAAGCGGGTTTTTTCGGAGGGTCCTATATACCCCCCCCTTAAACCCCCCCCCAATAATACTAATAATATGTGTATGTTAAAAACAAGCATTTAAAAAAAGGAGGTAAATCATGAACCGAAACAAAAAAGGACATAAATATGTGCAAAAATCCCCGGTAACTACCGCCATGGCCCCGGAATTATGGAAGCAGGTGCGGATGATGGCAGCCGAAAAAGACCTGCCTATATTTGTGCTCTTTGAGGAGGCTATAACGCAGTTTTTGGCGCAAAATCAACCCCTTAACCAACAACAATAAGGAGGGCAAAATGGGCAAAACCAAAGATATTGCTAATTTTGACGAGTACAACGGGAGCTGGCAGGAGGCGATATACCTGTGGCAGGAACTACGGTACTCCCTTGCCCAAATCCCATATTGGACCCCCGACCCGGACCCGGAAACAGCGGAGGGAGAGGATTTTTTTACGGACATGAAGGAAATCATAAGGGATATCAAAGCGTTAATGGAAAAAATAGATAAGTGGTATCCCTATTTCGGGCCGGTTATGGAGACCAAGGGAAGCCAATAGGGGGGTGTCGGTTCACCGACACCTTTGACCCCCTAAATCCTCGCAAAAGCCCGGATACAGGGCATTTGCGGAGGTCAAAAGTGTCTCGAAAATTAACTTTTTTTGCAAGAGAGAAGGGCGCGACCTGGCCCCGTTTCGACTGTCGGTCTTCGTATCCCCTGCTTTCAAGAAAATTTCCGAACGCCCTTAAGTCATTTTCTGAAATATCATCCAATCCGCCTTTATAAAACTGAAGAAACCTGTTCAGCCATCCCACGTAATATTTAACCTTATCCCTGGGAACGCCCACCTCGTCCTGAAAGAACGCTTGAAGTCTTTCCTTGTCCATCTCCATGCCGTATTTATATCGCTCATCACTCTTGACGTATGTTCCATATAACCCTTTTATCTTGACAAATCAATAGAATAGTTTATAGATTTGTTCAATAAAGATAAAAGCTTGAAGGTTAGTTGAAAAAACATAATCTTTGTTCTGACGTCGCTGCGCGCCGCCAAGTCGAATCGATGGAACGTCCCGACGCATAACAACCGGATGAGACTTCGTCTCCCCTCGTTATGCGTCAGGCCGCTCATCTCGGCATTGGGCTATGAAAATGAGGAGGGTTGTTCAATGGCATTAAAGAAATGCAGGGAGTGCGGCAATCGAGTTAGCACCAAAGCCGATAAATGCCCGAATTGTGGAGCGCCATTAAAAAAAAGTACCAAAATTGGCTGTCTTGGTTCAATAGTCGTTATCATCTTTGTATTGATCATTATAAAAGGTGTTGCAAAGATTGTATAAATATTATGTAAAATCAATTGCTTAAATAA
>CAZZPR010000084.1:0-10496 GCA_964655655.1 uncultured Desulfobacteraceae bacterium
CTTCTCGTTTACCCTTGAGGCCGATATTTTGGAAATGATTACCTCCTTGGTTGGGTAATTTTATTATAAAACAGGGCACCTAAGTTGAAAATTCCTTAGATGCCAGAATTAACAAGATGGTGAGGTTAGAATTTACCCTCCTTTCCAAGGGCCAGATAATGAGATATGTCTATTTCTTTGGGACAAACAAAGGAGCATGCTCTTGAAGTATGGCACCTGTATACCCCGTCTTCTTTATATAGAATATCATATCTTTCCTGTTTTGCTGTTTCCCTTGGATCCATCAACCTTACTATGTTGGCCATGGAGGCATTGGGGCCGATAAAATGATGATGACCGCTGATACAGGCGGTGGCACAGCAAAAGCAGTTGATACAACGGGTAGCTTCTACGTATCTATCCAGGATATCAGGAGAAATACGATATTCGTCCCCGCCCGATGGAGGAAGAGCAGGTTTGATTAGATAGGGTTTTGATTTGTGAATCCTGTCATATGCCTTTTCCAAATCAACGACCAGATCTCTAAGCACCGGGGCTATTGTAAGGGGCCTTAATCTGAATGAATGGGTATTGAAAAGCTCCACCGCATCTTTTACCAAAAGCTCACAGGCAAGCAGGGGCTTACCGTTTACGATTATTCCACAACTTCCACATTGGGCATGTTCACAGGATGAGGCCCAGGCAAGTGTGGGATCCTGTTCGTCGTTTATCTTGCGAAGTACATCCACGAATCTATGAATGCCTTCTGATTCCACCTGGTAATCCTGTTCCCAGGATAGATCGGTATCCGGATCATACCTCTTGATTGTTAAGGTGATTTTATATTTAGCTCCCATTTAAACCCTCTTTCTTTTTTCAATATTTCCTCTCAATAAAGTCAAACAATTCGTATTTTTCTCCCTTGGCATTGAACATACTCAAATCTATGGGCCTTTTACCTAGGGTTACATTGTTGAATTCAGGCATGGAAACAAGGGTATGATAGTTGTATTCATCACTTCTTTTTGGAAAATCTTCCCTGAAATGGGCGCCCCTGGATTCCTTCCTGGCCAGGGCTCCTTGAGCTATGACCATGGAGACAGTTATAAGATTGTTTAGTTCCCAGATCTGCCACAGTTCCTGGTTCAATTTCAAAGATGAGGTTTGTAACGGTATATTCATTGCCCGTTCCTTTAATTCCTTAAGTTGCCCGATAGCCTCTGTGAGGTCTTTTTCATTCCTAAATATTCCCACCTTTTCCTTCATAACGTTTTGCAGGGAAGCTCTTATTTCAGCATAATTTTCCTTGCCCTTGTCCTTGGCATTTAGGTAAGTGGAGAATTGACTGAAAATGATATTCCCTGCATCAGAGGGGAGTTCTTCCGCGGAGCTGCCGTTTTCGAGAAATTCAAGAACCCTTTCACCCGTAACCTTGCCCATGGTTATCAATTCCAAAAGAGAATTCGTTCCGAGCCTGTTAAGCCCGTGAAGCGATGCGGCGGCCGCCTCCCCACAAGCGAAAAGCCCGGGGATGATGGCTTGATCGATATTTTGAACTTCCCCGAATTCATTTGTAGGTATGCCGCCCATTTGATAGTGGGCAGTAGGGGCAACTGGACATAGATCCTTTTCCGGGTCCACGCCGACAAATCTTTTAAAGAAAGAGCACACTTCCTGCAATTTCTTTTCATGTACTTCCTTGGGGAGATGCCTCAAATCCAGCCATACATGCTCCGTATTGTGAGCTTTATGAAAAAGACCTCTTCCCTCCCTTATCTCCTGCATTATGGATCTGGAAATAAGGTCGCGGGGGGCAAGATCCTTTGCAGTGGGCGCATAGCGTTCCATAAAGGGTTCTTCATCTTTGTTCCTGAGGATAGCACCTTCACCCCTGAGTGCTTCGCTGGCAAGTATACCGGGACCAACCATGCCCGTGGGATGAAATTGAACCGCTTCCAGATCCATCACCGGAAGGCCTGAATCAAGGACAATAGCAAGTCCGTCACCTGTATTTCCCCGGCAATTACTGCTTACAGGATACATCTTGGTTTTTCCGCCTGTAGAAATAATTGTTGCCCTTGACAGTACAGCCTGAAATTTGCCCTCCGGGTATCTAAATATGATGCAGCCCACACATTTGCCGTTTTTATACAGCAACTCCGTGGCTATGCACTGGCCTATGAACCGGGCCCCGTATTTAAGGGATTCCTGCCAAGCGGTGTCCATAATGCCCTTGCCGGTTCGGTCTGCCTCGTAACAGGCCCTGAAGGCCTTTTTCTCCCCGAAATTGAGCATGTGACCTCCAAAGGGCCTTTTTGCAATTCTTCCTTCCCCGGTTCTACTGAAATGCATCCCGTGCCTTTCAAGCCATACTACCTGTTCCCATCCCATGTTGCATACCTTCCGGATAACATTCTGGTCGGCGGAACAATCCGAACCTTTCCAGGTATCAAACATATGAAATACGGGTTTATCTTCATTATCTTTTGGATCCACGGCGGCCATGCCTCCCTGAGCCGTGGTTGTATGAGATTTCTGGGGACTTACCACCTTGGTAAGGGCTATTATTTTTGTCTCGGGACTGTGTCTTCCTATATGGGCGGCAGCTCTTAATCCGGCGGCACCTGCACCGATAACGAGCACATCGCAGTTGAGGGTAGAGTCTATTTTTAATTTTTCAGACATGGTATCCTCCTACAGAATCAGGATAAGCTTGATGCCAAAGTATGCGGACAGGGCCATTACAAAGATAACCAGAAAGGCCAGGATTTTGAGCAGAGGGCCCGGTTTTAGGTAATCCGTAATCACACTGTATAACCCATAACCGGCATGAAATAAAAGAAAAACAACAAAGGCCAAATCTATACCCCTTATAAACGGGGATTCCAGTCTTAAGAGTATGGTCTTGCTGTCATGCGCGGTTAGATAGTTCATATGCATGAAAAACATATGACCTATCAAAAGAGGAAACATAAAAGCGGCGGTGATTCTTTGAAGTTTCCACAGCATGGAATTTCCCGTAGTCCATATTTTGACAACAATTATAATTAATGCAATAATTGCTAAAAACAGGGCAGTTGACCAAAAAAAGGAAGCTGAGGCCTGGGGTGTTTCATGCACAAAAAAGAACCCCACGATGATTACATAGATGATACCCAAAGCGGCCATCCATCGAATCATCATCTCGTCTTTCCTGACCTCGAACAGCTCATAAAGGATCAATCTTCCCCCATTCAGGGCATGAAATATAACCGGGATGGCCACGGCCCATTCCAGAAAGGAAAATACGAAGTGGTCCAGCAGTTTCATCTCCGCGTCGTATGTCTCGGGGGAAAAGAGATGGGATAGAGTATATATGTGGGCAAACATGTAGGCAACAAGAGTTAAACCTGCCAGTCGATGCCCCCAGCTGATCAAAAAGGACCAGCCCCTGGATTTTGAGTAATAGGACAGTACAGGGATTTTTCCCATGATGGATATAATGAGGTCCTCAAACTTAAATGTTTTTATTGTATTCTCCATGAAAAAGTCCTTTCTTTATGCCGGATTTTCCTCGTGAGGAATTTTTATTTAATTGTTTTTTTATTGTCAAGTGAAAAGCAATTTTATATCAGGGAAAGGAACTCAAAATGGGGAACTGTCTAAATTTTTATATAACTGGTTGACATTTGTTAACATATTAAATATTTTCATCAAGTAAAAATAATTATAGAAATAAATGCCTTGATAAAGAATTATAAAATATTAGAAAAAATCCCAGAGACTGAGATAAGGCAGGAAGTTAAAGATATTGCAGGGGCTATCAGCAGGGAGTATAAAGGCCGGGAGCTGCTTCTTATAGGGGTTTTAAATGGAGTATTCATTTTTTTCGCGGATCTGGTAAGGGAGATTACCATACCGGTAAAGGTGGATTTTGTACGGCTGGCCAGCTATGGTTCAGAAGCTTTTTCGAGCGGCAAAATTAAACTTACCAAAGATATTGAGTTGTCGATACAGGGTCGGCACGTAATCATCGTCGAAGATATAATTGATACAGGCCGCACATTGTCTTATTTCATTGAATATATTAAAGAAAAAGGTCCGAAGACTGTTAAGGTTTGTACATTAATCAATAAACTCGAACGAAGAGAGAAACACGTAAATATAGATTTCAAGGGTTTTGAGCTGAGCCGGGGTTTTGTGGTTGGTTATGGCCTGGACTACAATGAAGAATTCAGATACCTGCCCTATATCCTCAGCTTGGAAATAAATTAAAGGAGAAGGACATGATAATTGAGTGCGAGAGATGCCACACCAAATTCAATCTGGATGAAGGCAGATTGAAAAAGGAAGGCTCCAGGGCAAGATGCTCCGTATGTAGCAATGTATTCACTGTCTTTCCACCGGAGACCGGTAAAGAGCAAGGAAATATAACCCCGGCGAAAGGTGAATCAGAGGAGACAGAGGCCCTTTTCCAGGAAGAGGAAATCAAGGAAGAGGAGCCGGAGGAGGAAAAAGCCGGTGAGGATGAGATTTCGGAATTTGATAAGACACTTGTACAAGAGATAGAGGAAAGCATTGATGAAGAAGAGGAAATAGAACCTATATCCATTGATGAATTAGCCGATTTAAAAGGAGAGGAGGAGGGTGGAGAAGAAGAAAAAGGCCCGGAAATTGACAGGGCGATGGACAGGGCCGGGAAAGTCGAGGAAAAGGTGGCTGGGCAAATAGAACCCGTAGAAGAAGAGGAGGAGATCGAGGAAGAGCATATCACACCCCGCCCTGTAATAAAGAAAAAACGAAAGGGAAAGGTTTTAATGATAATCGGTTTGATAATCATTGTTTTAGCCGGTTCCCTGACCGCGGTTGTCATGTTTAAGCCGGAGATGATACCCGGCAATATTCCCTTTATCAGCCAATTTAAACCGCCCGCAATCCAGCAGGAGACATTTGATATAGGAAACAGGAGATTGGCCCTGAAGGATTTGGACGGATTTTTTGTGGAATCGGGCAAGGCAGGAAGGTTGTTCGTTGTAAAAGGAACAGTAATTAACAATTACCCTGACAGGAGAAGCTTTATAAGAATAAAATCCACCATCCTGGACCAAACGGAGAAACCTATTATGAGCAATATTGTATTTGCGGGAAACACCTTCTCGGGTGAGGAATTAAAAAAACTTTCCCTCGAAGAGATAAAAAACATGTTAAACGTTAAAACAGGAAAGGAAAATAAAAACAAGGACATTCCCCCTAATTCTTCTGTGCCCTTTATGATAGTGTTTAGCAGCTTACCCGAGAATGCAAGCGATTTTACAGTAGAGCCGGTGAGCTCAGCCTCTGCCGGCGGATGAAAAGCTATTTTTTTCCGGGTTTGAAATACCTTGTTTTGATAATGCTGTATCCCTTATACACAGCAGACTGGGGGCAGGGAACGGTGTTTTTGGGCCTGTCAAGAAAGTAAACGCCTAAAAAAAGCTTCTGCCCCGGATGCCTGCGAACGACCGGAGGGGGAGCACGGATATCTTTTTTTCTTATGCCTTTAACCCAGATTGTGCAGCAGCCAACTACTGCGGCCTGAAAAACCTTGCTGCAACGCTCTTTTCGCAATCTTGATCCTCAACATATTTATGAATATGCCTGCGGTTCAAAATTGCTCCAAATTCGAGTCTCGCTTGGGTTTTTCAACCCTCGCTACGTTTTCTGCTGCACAATCTGGGTTTAACCCAATTTATCCTGAATTAAAAAACTGTTAGGTGTACAAACAAAACAAATTGCTTCTGTTTGTCCTTGTGTTTTTCCTGTTAATCGTTTCAGGAGTCTTCGGTTATATGTATTTTGAGGGGTGGGGCCTTTCGGATTCCCTTTATGTGACCGTTATCACCCTTTCCACGGTCGGCTGCGGAGAACTACAAAAAGTGAGTCCGGCAGGACGAATATTTACTGTTTTTTTGATACCTTTCGGCATATTTATTATTACCTGCGTCGCTGGGGCTGTTGCCAGGACACTTATTGAAGGCGAGATAAGGTCAATATTGGAGAGGAGGAAATTGGATAAAAAGATAAAACCCCTTAAAAATCATTATATTATCTGCGGTTATGGCAGGATAGGGAGGATTGTTTATGGAGAGCTTGCCTCAAAGACCCATACCGCTAGTGGTGATTGAAAAGGATGAGCAGGTAACTAAGGAGATGGAGGAGAAAAACGTCCTTTATCTTTACATGGATGTAACCAGTGAGGGGGCATTGACCGAGGCAGGGATAAAAAGGGCCAGGGGCTTGGTATCCGTTTTTTCCTCGGATCCGGAGAATGTATATATTTCCCTTACTGCACGCGGGCTGAATACTAAAATTTATATTGTTTCAAGGGCGGATGACGAGTCTACTGAGAAGAAGCTCTTCCAGGCCTGGGCGAACAAGGTATTCTTGCCATGCAGGTTTGGAGGCAGAAGAATGGCGCAAGCTATTATTATGCCCACGGTAAGCAACTTTCTGGATTCGGCTGTTCATGACAGGACTTATGGGTTGAACATAGAGGAAATAACCGTAGGGGACACCTCTTATTTGAACAATCTTACCTTAGTGGATTCCGGCCTTAGACAGGAGCTGGATGTTATAATTATTGACGGACGAGACCGTCAAATTTTGGAAATCGTTAAACCCTTAATATAAATTTTTTTCAATACTCACGGGAGGGATAATGCTCGATCTAAAATTTTTGAGATCAAACCTGAAGTTAGTTGAAGGAATGCTGAAAGACAGGGGCTACGAACTGGATCTTTCCATGTTCCAGGAACTCGATAGGAAAAGGCGTTCCCTGCTTGCCGAGGTTGAGGAACTCAGGTACCGAAGAAACAAGGTCTCTGACCAGATTGCGGAGATGAAAAGAAACGGTGAAGACACTTCTTCTCTAATATCGGAGATGAAAACAGTTTCCAAGAACATAAAGGAGAAAGAAAACGATTTGCCCGGGATCATGAACAATCTTAACGATATTTTAATGATTATGCCCAATATGCCGCATGAATCAGTGGCCAAGGGTAAAGACGAGCAAGATAATCCTGTGATCAGGCAATGGGGGGAGATAAGGGATTTCGGATTTGACCCGTTACCTCATTGGGAGATCGGGGAAAGATTGGAGATGCTGGATTTTTCCAGGGCCACCAAGATTTCCCGAAGCAGATTTTCCCTGCAGAGTGGATTCGGTGCTGCAATGGAAAGGGCCCTTATAAGTTTTATGATAGATGTCCATACCCGCGAGCATGGGTATACTGAGGTCCTGCCGCCCTTCCTGGTTAACGAGTCAAGCATGACAGGGACAGGGCAGCTGCCCAAGTTCAAGGAAGATCTGTTCAAGATAGAGGGTTGGGACCTCTATCTTATTCCCACGGCCGAGGTCCCGGTTACAAATATTCACAGGGAGGAGATACTTTCAAGGGAAGACCTTCCGATAAAATATGTATCCTACACCCCCTGCTTTCGCTCGGAGGCAGGTTCATACGGCAAGGATACCCGGGGTTTAATCAGACAGCACCAGTTCAACAAGGTGGAGCTGGTTAAATTCTGTTCACCGGAAGATTCCTATCATGAGCTGGAGGCATTGACCAGCGACGCAGAGGAGATACTAAAGCGGCTCGAGCTTCCTTACAGGGTAGTATCGCTATGTACCGGTGATCTTGGGTTTTCCGCGGCCAAGACATATGATATAGAAGTCTGGCTGCCGGGACAGATGTTGTTCAGGGAGATATCCTCCTGCAGTAATTTTGAGGATTTCCAGGCCAGAAGGGCAAACATCAGGTTCAAGAGAAAAAGGGAAAACAGCACGGAACTTGTCCATACCCTGAACGGATCCGGAATTGCGGTTGGCAGGACACTAGTGGCAATCCTTGAGAATTATCAACAGGCTGACGGGAGCGTTTTGATCCCGGAGGCATTAAGATCTTACCTGAACGGTGCATCCGAAATCAGGAAAACATGAGGAGTTATTCAATAATAACAGTAACCAGGGAAAATATGGAAGAAATTTATGAAACAATTGACGGATACAGGAATGGTTTTATTCAGATGCAGACCGAGTTGACTGCCCTGCCTGCGCTGGGCCCGGATAATAAAGGAACCGGGGAACACAGGAAAGCGGAATATCTCCAAAAAATGCTTTCTATTGTAAACCCGGATGAACTTTACCAGATTCATGCTCCTGACCAGCGTGCGGAAGGGGGCTTCAGGCCTAATATCGTGGCACTGTGGAATGGAAACCGGTTGCAGAGAACTGTCTGGGTGCTGAGCCATCTGGATATCGTACCCCCTGGTGATCTCTCCCTGTGGGACGGAGACCCGTACAAATTAAGGGTGGAAGACGACAAGCTGATCGGCAGAGGGGTGGAAGACAACCAGCATGGCATTGTAAGCTCTTATTTTGCAGTAAAGGGTGTGCTGGATTCTGGATTTCCATTACCGCAAAGGGTGGGGCTTATTTTTGTGGCGGACGAGGAAACAAGCAGCAAGTACGGACTGGATTACCTGCTAAGGGAGAGGAAAGATCTTTTTAAGGAAGAGGATATCATCATTGTTCCGGACGGGGGGAACCAGGAAGGGACAATGATCGAGATTGCTGAAAAGTCTATGCTGTGGTTAAAATTTTCCGTTATAGGGCGGCAGTGTCATGCAAGTACCCCGGAGAACGGGAAAAACAGCCTTTTTGGTGCTGCCAGGCTGATAACAGAGCTGAGGAAACTCACGGAAAGGTTTGACACGGAGGACCCCGTTTTTAGTCCGCCGGTATCCACCTTTGAGCCGACAAAGATGGAGGCCAACATACCAAATGTAAACACTATTCCCGGCAAGGATGTATTTTACCTTGATTGTAGGATTTTGCCCGGATACGATGTAGACCAGGTTATTGGGGAGGCCAGGGAAATAAGCAAGAGGATAGGCATTGAACTCGACCTGAGCATAGAGGTGGAAGTCATACACAGGGAGGATGCGGCGCCTTCCACACCAGCGGATTCCCCTGTAGTTACCTCTCTTGCCGGGGCAATAAAAAAGGTCACCGGCTTAGAGGCCCGGCCAATGGGAATGGGCGGCGGAACCGTGGCGGCGTTTTTCAGGAAGGCCGGTTTGCCTGCTGCTGTATGGGCCACCACCTCTCCAACGGCACACCAACCAAATGAATATTGCCTTATAAAAAACCTTTTGACCGATGCCAAGATAATGGCCACGGTATTTCTTGAAACCTGATATCAGGATTTTTTCTACAGAGTCCAGCATCCCGTATAACGGAATCCCGCATCGAGCAGCCTCCCGGTTTTTTCCTGCTAAAATAAATCTAAGACACCCGGTTGAAAAACGAACAATAATGATTAGATTATCAACAAAAGAAGTTGAGAAGCTTCGAAAAAAGGAGGTGTTTTAGATGACAAGAAGATTAGGGCTAATTCCTTGGAGATATAATTATTTTATGTCTCCGGAAAATGATTTATTCGAAAGCAACTTTGGTGAATTTAATTCTCCCGCCCTTTGGGGTGGACGTGAGGATTTAATACCGGCATTTGATGTATCGGAGAAAGAGAATGAATATGTGATTACAGGTGAGATACCGGGGATGGATCCTAAGGATTTTGACATAACGCTTTCGGACGGAATCCTTACGGTAAAAGGAGAGAAAAAATATCAGAACGAAGAAAAGGATGAAGATTATTACCTGATGGAAAGGAGCTACGGTTCCTTCCAGAGAAGCTTCAGGATGCCGGAAAATGTAAAGACAGATAAACTGGATGCAATATACCGGGAAGGAATCCTTAAAATTGCAATACCCAAGGCGGAAGCGAAAAAGGAAAAGAAGATAGATGTGAAAAAAGCGGTGACAAATAAGAAAACGAAAAAAAACAAAAAGGCCTAATAAGGGTCTAAAACCAAAACCAAAAGGCATTGCTCTTATCAGGGCAATGCCTTTTTTTAAAGGTTAATCCCGTGTATTTCCGGGGAATATCCGGAGAATTTCCGGAAAAGAAATTCCCTCCTGAAACCCGATTACAAAGGGCGGACAGGGTATCAAAGGAGCTATCCTGTTCACTACTTTTTTTATCAATGATTAATTTTGTCCCTTAATACTTCTGAGCACCTAAAAGTAACAACTCTTCTGGCTCCCAGAAGCAAATCCTCTCCAGTCTGAGGATTTCTCCCTCTTCGCGGATTTTTTTTCTTCACACAGAACTTACCGAAACCAGAGATTAGGACATCTTCACCACTTTCCAGCGATGCTTTGATAATTCCCACAATAGATTCAAATATCTTTGTGGATCTGTTTTTGGAAAGGTCGGTATTTTCTTGTATGCTGCTTATAATTTTGGACCTGGTAAGAGTCATTGTAAGGATCTCCTTGGAAATTGTTACCCAGTCTATCTTAATATTTGATAAGGGTCAAGCCTCTTATTATACATAGCGTCATAATTAATTTCGAAATGAGATGGGATGTGCTATACTCATTTTATGAAAAAAATAAAGATATCCGATGCCAGGACAGTCATTCTCATTTTGCAGGA
>CAZZPR010000085.1:0-10368 GCA_964655655.1 uncultured Desulfobacteraceae bacterium
TTATAATGTCTTGTTTTAACTGTATATTATTTTTTCCACTGTAGAAGATCAGTCAAGGAGATTCCCATGGAAGAAACTTCAATACCGCGTCTTACGGAAACCACCAGTGGTGCGGGGTGAGCCTGCAAGATAGGTCCGGGGGACCTAGACAGGATATTATGCGGACTGCCCCTTGTAAAGGATCCCAGGCTTATGGTGGGCATGGAAAGGCGTGATGACGCAGGGGTCTACAAGTTAACGGAGGAACTCGCCATAATCCAGACAGTGGACTTCTTTACCCCCATTGTCGATGATCCCTATACCTTTGGGCAGGTGGCGGTGGTCAATGCCTTGAGCGATGTATACGCCATGGGAGGAAGGCCCCTGGTGGCCATGAACATCACAGGGTTCCCTGTAAAGGAGGCATGGCAGAAAAGGAGTCCGTTGAAAAATCCGTGAGGTGCATGAGCGCACTGAACAAAAGGGCCTCTGAGTTGATGACAGAAGCCAAAACCAATGCATGCACGGACGTCACCGGTTTCGGATTGATAGGCCATGTATGTGAAATGATAGGGGGTGACGTAGGAGCACTAATTTATACCTCTTCGGTTCCCTTTTTCCCGGAAGTAGCGGAGTTTACGGAAATGGGTTTAATCCCGGGAGGGCTTAACAGAAACAGGGACTTCTATATGGGCATGGTAGACAAGTCTCCAGAACTTCAGAACTATATGGTGGATATCCTCTTCGATCCCCAAACATCCGGCGGACTTCTCATATCACTGCCGGAAAAAAATGCAAACGTCTTATTAGAAAGGCTCCATCAGGAAGGCCTCCGTGAAGCAGCCATAATAGGTAAAATATTAGAGTGGCCGAAAGGCAGGATAATGCTGAAATAAATAGTTATCCACGGTAGTCAGCCACCGGGCAGCTGGTTTGCTGCCCGGTGGCTGACTACTTATGATTTCATATATTTTCTAAAATATGGTTAAACCAGCTTCTCCATGTCTTTCAAAAGGCCCCTCACCGCATCAGCAGATTTCTGAAGGGCGCTACTCTCACCCTCCTGGAGTTTTATTTCTATTATCTCTTCCGCCCCTGCGGCCCCGAGTTTTACAGGCACGCCAATAAACAGATCATTTATCCCATATTCCCCCTCAAGGTATGTAACGCACGGGAGTATCTTCTTTTTATCCTTCAGTATGGCCTCCGCCATCTCAGTAGCAGCGGATGCGGGCGCATAATAGGCGCTTCCGGTCTTCAGCAGGCCCACGATCTCTCCTCCCCCCTTTCGGGTCCTTTCCACGAGCGCCTCTATCCTCTCAGGAGACATCAGCTCGGTAATCGGGATTCCAGCCACGGTAGAATATCTTGGAAGGGGCACCATGGTGTCGCCGTGTGCACCCAGCACAAAGGCATGGGTGTTTTCCACGGAAACATTAAGCTCCCTGGCAATAAAAGTCCTGAATCTGGCGGAATCAAGCACCCCGGCCATACCAATCACCCTTTTCTTGTCGAACCCACTTGTATCCAGTGCCACATGGCACATTGCATCCAAAGGATTACTTACAATGATCAAGATAGATTCCGGGGCGTTAGACTTTACCTCCTTAACAACCGCATTCATTATTCCGGCATTGGTCTTAAGCAGGTCATCCCTGCTCATACCCGGCTTTCTCGGTACGCCGGCAGTTATAATAACCAAATCGGAATCCCTGGTATAACTGTAATCATTGGTCACGCCCGTGATGTTTGAATCATGCCCTTCCACCGGGGCCGCCTCCGCCAGGTCAAGGGCCTTGCCAGCGGGCACGCCTTCAAGGACATCTATCAATACAACGTCTGCAAGTTCCTTTTCCGCAACCCTCATGGCAACGGTTGCCCCCACGTTACCAGCTCCTACTACACTAACTTTTTGCTTCATATCCCAACTCCTTTCTTATTTGGAATTCGAATAAAGGGTATCTGTATTTTTCTGCTTTGTCAAGATTTCTGGCCTAAACATAAGATACAGGAATATCTTATCATCACCAAGTCCCCCCGCCTCCTGTTCTAATACATTAAAGATAACAAAGTTTCCGAATGATCACAAATTGGGTTGCAAAATCCGAACAGTTAGGTAAAATAATATCTTTTGAATATGCCTTCTCAGCTCAATAATATGGCATTTTCTTGCAAAAAGATCCGGCTTTAGTTAGTAATTCGATATCATGTACTGTAAACGTATGAAAATAGGAGGTAAGCTATGCATAAACAGAAAAAATTAGGACGCGGAGTAGCTGTCGTAGGAGCAGGATTGTCCAAATTTGGAGCCTACCCTGAGGGAGTAAGGACTACAGATTTATTCGTAGAGGCATTTAATGATCTTATCACCTCCGTAGACAAGGGCTTCAATACAAAGGATATAGAGGCCCTTTATCTCGGAGATCTAAGCAGTGACCTTTTCGAAAAACAAATCCATGTCGCCCCTGCTGTTGCCAGCAGATTAGGGCTTGTGCCCATTCCTGCAATAAGAATGGAGGACGCATGTGCCGCAAGCGGCGTAGCATTCAGGCAGGGTCTGATATCAATAGCCGCCGGTATCTATGACCTTGTTTTGGTAGGAGGCGTGGAAAAAATGACCAACCTGGATACCCCTCATGTGACGGAGGTCCTTGCCGCCGCACTTGACCCTGACGCGGAGATTACATCCGGGATGACATTCCCTGGCATCTACGCCACAATGGCCACGGCTCATATGGCAAAATACGGAACAACCGTGGAAGATTTTATGAGGATCGGCATAAAGAACCATTATCACGGCAGCCTGAACCCCAAGGCACACTTTGATGCATCCATACCGCAATTCATGGAAAAACGTGGCCAGTCCGCCGTAAAAAAGGGTAAACCCAAGCCTGAGTGGGCAGACGAGATGGATTTTATGAAGGATCCCAAGGCCAACCCTGTAATCGCATGGCCCATGAGGCTGTTTGATTGTTCCACCATATGCGATGGGGCCTCTTGTGTGCTGTTGGCATCCGAGGAAATAGCCAAAAATTTTACCGACAAACCCATACATGTAATCGGAACAGGTCAGGCAAGCGATTATTACCTGGCAGAGAGGGAAGACCTTTCTTCCATAGAAGCCACCAAAATTGCGGGTAACCAAGCCTATGAAATGGCAGGCGTAGGCCCTAAAGACATAAAGACGGCAGAGGTTCACGACTGTTTTACCATCGCCGAGCTTCTTGCCATAGAAGGCCTGGGCTTCTATGAACCGGGCGAGGCAGTTAAAGGGATAAGGGAAGGTGAAACCAGGATCGACGGGAGAATGCCCATCAATACCGACGGCGGATTAAAGTCCAAGGGACATCCCATAGGCGCATCGGGTACCGGGATGATAGTAGAGGTGTTCAAGCAGTTGAGAGAAGAAGCCGGACCGAGACAGATCAAGAAAAAAGACCCGGATTTAGGATTGACACATAACGCAGGCGCGCACGGTTCAACAATTGTGGTAAATATTTTCGAGAGGAGGTAACCATGGCTTTAGAAAATAAATTCACCGAGGTAGCGGAAAATAAATTTTACAGCATCGCGTATCATAAATTCATCAGTGAAAAGAAATTAATGGCCTCCAAGTGCAAAAAATGCGGTCATTACTCCATTCCAACCAACCCCAAGTGCACAAAATGCGGCGGAAGCGAAGTGGAGCTCGCAGAGATGAAGGGCAAGGGAAAACTTGCGGCCTTTACTGTTATAACCGTTGCTCCTCCGTTAATGATAGAAGAGGGTTTTGACAGGGACAAACCCTATTGCAGCGGGGTAGTTGAGCTGGATGAAGGCCCCAAGGTTACTGCCCGTATCCTGGGCTTGGATTTGACAAAACCAGAGGAGATAAAGGTCGGCACCCCTGTGGAAGCAGAATATGTTCAGGCGGAGCACGGGGGAGAGACAAAGACTTTCCTGGCCTTTAGGGCCAAGTCTTGATTGCGTAATCCTACAGGAGACTCCTTTTTAAAAAGCCCTTCCGGGAAAATAATTATTTTAATCCGGAAGGGCTTTTTTATAGATAGGCATATTAACAATTTTAAAAAACCATGATATTTGTTTCTGCCATAAAACCCCCTCGCCTGCTGCCTAACCAGGCAGCGGGCATTATTGCCCCTGCAAGCCCGGTAAAAAAAGAGGAAATATCATCCGCCCTGGACCTACTACAGTCCTTTCCCCTGGAATTGAGGTTGGGAAAACACTTGCTGAATTCCTCGAATTACCTTGCAGGATCGGACCATGACCGCATATCCGACGTTCATCACATGTTTTCCGATCCGAATGTAAAGGCGATCTTTTGTGCAAGGGGCGGATATGGCTCAACAAGACTCCTGAACAAGGTGGATTTTGATCTGATCGCAAAAAACCCCAAACTCATAATAGGATTCAGCGACCTGACCGCGCTTCTTCTGGCCCTGCACAAAAAATGCAACCTGGTAACCATCCACGGCCCTGTGCTTACTGATCTTCCTAAGGGAAACAACTGGAAATTTCTCTCAGGGCTTATAACTACGTCCAGCAAAATCCAACTCCCTTTCAGCCGGGGGAAGATAATAAGAGGAGGCAAAAAAGAGGGCATCCTTATCGGGGGGAACCTCGCAACCATATGCTCCCTTCTGGAAACCCCCTTTCTGCCCTCCTTTGAAGATTCAATCCTGTTTCTGGAGGAAAAGGGAGAGGCACCTTACAGGATAGACCGAATGCTCACCAATCTTCTTCTGAGCGGAAGATTGAACCGGGTTTCCGCTGTCATATTCGGACACATGGAAGGCTGCGGAGAAAAAGGTGTTCTACACGGTATAATAGAGGAGAGGCTGCACGGGCTGGGAATACCTGTGGCAACCGGTTTGCCCGCGGGGCACGGAGAAGAAAACTTCTCCCTGCCCTTGGGAGTTCCTGCACTTCTCGATACGGACAGAATGGTTCTCTCCATAGAGGAGCCTGCGGTCCTATAAGCAAGATATGAGCGATAAGGTACTTGAGTTATTGAAAAAGGGTGTAAGGGGAAAGATATTTCCCGGGGCTGTGCTCCTCGCGGCACAGGGAGATGATATATTATTTTTTCATAACGTGGGCCACCGATCAATAACGCCCCGGACTCTTCCCATGGAAAAGGACATCCCCTTTGATCTGGCCTCCCTCACCAAACCCCTGGCCACCACCCTGGCTGTGATGAATCTCGCAGACCGGGGAGCCCTGGACCTGGATGCATCCTTATCATACCTTATAAAACCCTTTCACTGGCAGAATAAGGCCGGAATAACCCCGCGCCTTCTGCTGAGCCACTCGTCAGGTCTGGAGGAATGGAAACCCTTTTATAGGGATCTGGTAAAATATTCCCCGGCCGAAAGAAAGCCCGCGCTCAGGCGAATGATAATGGAAAAACCATTGAAAAAGGCCCCGAAAAAGGCCACCCTATACAGCGACCTGGGCTTTATGCTTCTGGAATGGATAATAGAGGAAATCTCCGGTAAAGAACTGCCGGGCTTTCTTGATGCCGCATTCTACAAACTTCCGGGCATGCAACCGCTCTTCCTGGGCCAAGCCCCCTCCCCTTTCGCCTTCGATAGGGAGATCTTCGCGGCAACGGAATACTGCCACTGGAGGAAAGAGATAGTCCAGGGGCACGTACATGACGAAAACGCCCACGCCCTGGGCGGATATTCGGGACATGCCGGGCTTTTCGGCACTGCTCAGGCAGTGTTCAACCTGAGCAACATGCTGGTTAAAATCTATAATGGCGATTCTCAGGGCCCCATTAGCCCGCGGACTGTAAGGGAATTCTTTTCCAGGCAGGAAATCGTCCCCGGCTCCACATGGGCCCTGGGTTGGGATACTCCTTCCAGGCAAAATTCCAGCTCCGGCCGCCTTTTTTCATCCCAAGCCGTGGGACACACGGGCTTTACCGGAACCTCCATATGGATTGACCTTGAAAGAGACATAAAGGTAATATTGCTTACAAACCGAGTTCACCCGAGCCGGTCCAATGAAAAGATAAGGAAATTCCGTCCTGAAATTCACGACCTGGTAATGAAGGAGCTTGGATATGGCTGATGCCCATCAACCACAGCATAAAAATACCCACATCCATCTAATGGGAATCTGCGGCGTGGGGATGTCTTCTCTGGCGGGGATGCTTAAAGAAAAGGGATACAATGTCACCGGTTCAGATAGGGACATGTATCCCCCGGCAAGCGCCGTACTGCATAGACTTGCCATACTGGTAAAAAAGGGGTACTCGCCTTTCAACCTTGCCCCCCGGCCGGATCTTGTTGTGGTGGGCAATGTAATCACCAGGGACAACCCCGAGGCAGTGGAGCTGCTCCGGCTGGGCATACCCTATCTTTCCATGCCCCAGGCCCTGAGGAAATTCGGCATGAACCATAAGAAATCCATTGTAATTTCCGGAACCCACGGAAAAACAACCACTTCTGCCCTCACCGCGTGGATACTGGAGCAAGCCGGCATGAACCCCTCGTTTATGATAGGCGGCATAGCCCAAAATTTCGGCCGGAACTTTAAATCCGGCGATGGCCCCTATTTCGTTGTAGAGGGGGATGAATACGACACTGCCTTTTTCGACAAAGGCCCCAAGTTCCTGCACTACAATCCCTTTTTGACCTTGATCCACAATATTGAATTCGACCATGCGGATATATACAGGGACCTGGACGCTATAAGAAACTCCTTCAGGCGCCTTGTTGAAATTACCCCGGAAAAAGGCATATTATGTGTTAACATAGACGATCCTGTAGCGGCCGGGGACACAGTAAGATCAAAGGTCCCCAGGATTACATACGGTATGGACACCCGGGCAGACCTTTATGCGGGTCTGGTAACGTATGGTGAGGACGGCACGGATCTTACCATTATGAGGGATAAAAAAGAGTACCTTAGAGTCCGGGCCCCTCTTTACGGAAATCATAATTTGTATAATATACTGGCAGCGGTCTGCATATCCAGTATGCTTGATGTGGGGCCCCAGACAATTTCCAGTGCCCTTGCAACCTTCAAAGGGGCAAAGAGGAGGCTGGAGGTGATCGGGAATTTCAATGATATACTGGTAATAGACGATTTTGCACATCATCCCACTGCGGTACGGGAAACCATCGAGGCGATAAAGCGGCATCACGGAAGTAGACGGCTTGTCGCGGTATTTGAGCCCAGGTCCAATTCAAGCCGTAGGAATGTATTTCAGGATACCTATTCCGGCTCTTTTGACTCCGCGGACCTGGTCCTTATACCCGAACCCGGGATGACGGAGAAGATTCCCCCGGATGAGCGGCTTTCCTCCGAAAAGCTCGTGCGGAGCTTAACCAAAAAGGGCATACGTGCAAACCGCTTCAAAGACAGCAATGATCTATTTCAGGGGCTCACGAATATGGTTAAAAAAGGCGACATGGTACTTTTCATGTCAAACGGCGCATTTGACGGTGTGCAAGAGAAATTTCTGAGCTGGATTAAAGCGTTTAATTTTCCGAAAGCAAAGGGCGACCAAAATGAAACCAAACCCTGAAAATCCCATAGGCGTTTTCGATTCCGGTATAGGGGGTCTCACCGTTGTGAGGGCCATTATGGAGCAGCTTTCCCATGAAAGCATAATCTACTTTGGGGACACCGCCAGGGTGCCCTACGGGGTAAAATCAGCGGAAACCGTTTCCAGGTACGCGGCCCAGATTACAAAATTCCTGCTCGAAAAGGAGGTAAAGCTGCTTATAGTGGCTTGCAATACCATGTCTTCCATAGCTTACCGGACTATAGAGGAACTTTCCCCGGTGCCTGTGCTGGACGTGGTGGATGCCGGGGCCAGGAGCGCCGCCGTGGAAACCAGAAACAAGCGCGTGGGGGTAATAGGCACCCCTGCCACCATAAACAGCAGCGCATATTCAAAGGCCATAAGCAAATACGGCCCGGAAATAAAAATTTTTTCCCGGCCATGTCCGTTATTCGTACCCCTGGTGGAGGAAGGATGGCTGGATAACGAGGTAGTAAGGCTCACCGCCAGAGAATATCTGACCCCCTTAATCCAAGAAAACATCGATACCCTCGTTCTGGGGTGCACCCATTACCCCTTGCTTAAACCACTGCTTCAGGAGGTAATGGGTGAGCATACAAGCCTTGTTGACTCCGCCCAGGCCATATCATGGCAAACCCGGGAATTGCTGGCCGAGTCTCAACTGTTAAAGGCGGAGAAGGCCGCGCCTGGATACTCCTTTTATGTTACGGATGTTCCCCTAAGATTCCAGGCCGTGGGCGAGCGCTTTCTTGGAATGAAGCTGTCCAACGTAAATGTGGTAAACTGGTAGAGAATATGCACGAAATCAGGACCGAGACAATACCTCCTGCAGACCCAGGACGAATCAGGCGCATCAGTGGATCGGATAAAATCCGGGAAGATTATGATCCTTATCTTATGGACGAATCCCGGCTCTCCCACCGGGGTGCCGATTACCTCTATTTTCCAGAGGACGAGGCCCAGCTTTCAAGCCTGTTCAAGGAAATGGGCAGGAAAGGTAGAAAGGTAACCATTTCTGGAGCCAGAACCGGCATTGTTGGAGGTGCCGTGCCCTTCGGAGGTGCAGTCGTCTCCCTTGAAAGGTTCGACAGGATCCTGGGCATCAGGTTGGACCGTGATTCCAATGAGTGGAGGGTGAGAACCGAGTGCGGGGTTACACTCAAGGAATTCAACGAAAGGTTAACCGGAAAGCATTTTCCGGAACTTTACCTGCACGGCTCCCAGGAAGACCGGTCCTTTCTAAAAAGATACACGGAGGATTCGAACGCCTATTTCTACCCTCCTGACCCCACTGAAACCGGGGCCACAATGGGCGGCACCGTTTCCGCAAACGCCTCCGGCGCAAGGACTTACAAATACGGTGCTACAAGGAACTGGGTCAGGGCAATAAGGGTTATTTTGGCCTCCGGAGAGGCACTCGAAATCCCCAGGGGCAAGCACTTTCCATCGCCTGAGGGCAAATTTACCATAATCGACGGCCAGAACCGCAGAACCGTGCTGAAGGTCCCCAGCTACAAGATGCCTGACATAAAAAATGCCGCCGGTATCTTTGCAGCGCCCGGCATGGACCTGATAGACCTCTTTATTGGAAGCGAGGGCATTCTGGGCGCAATAACCGAGGCAGAGGTGGCACTGGAAAAGTGGGTGGATCCCGTGTCTTTAATCCAGTTCTTTCCATCCGATGAGCATGCCGTGGACTTTGTAACCCTGTTGAGGCAGGAAACCGCCTTACAGCCGGATTTTATAGAGTTCTACAGTGCAAACGGTCTGAAATTCCTTCGGGAAAAACAGGATGTTTCCGGATTCCCTGAAATACCGGCTAATGCGGCATCCGCTATCTTTTTCGATATAAGATCAGACACTGAAGACATGGAGAGTGCATACGCACGGATTATGAAACTTGTATCCAGATGCGGGTCCAGCCCGGAATGGTCATGGGCCGGATATGAACACAATGCCCTGGAAAGATTCAAAAATTTCAGGCACGTACTGCCTGAAATCGTCAACTCCATAATTGCGGAAAGAAAAAACCGGATACCCGGGCTGCACAAGCTCGGCACCGACCTTGCCGTTCCGGACCGATACCTCAAGGAAATCTGGAACTTTTACAAATCCACACTGGAGGAAAAGGGACTGGAATGGGTTGCATTCGGGCACATTGGAAACAACCACATACATATTAACATAATGCCCGGTTCCCCCGAGGAATTGAATACAGGTACTATAGTTTGCAGGGAGTTCGCAAAAAAGGCGGTTGCCCTCGGAGGTACTGTTTCAGCGGAGCACGGTATCGGAAAGCTCAAAAAGGACCTGCTTGCATTAATGTATCCGGAAAAGGACCTGCAGGAAATGAAGGCCCTGAAGCTTGCCCTGGACCCCAACCTAATGCTGAACCCGGGAAATGTCCTGGATTAAGGCCCCTTTTAGGGCGACTTTATAATTTATCGGTTTTCATAATGAAGCCAAAAGCCGGAGTTTTAGGTTACAAAACAAGTCGGGAAAGGGGGACGACCTTAAATAATTAAATCGGGAAAGGGGGACGACCTTAAATAATTAAATAACTTGAAATAACCCATCTTTAGATATATGGTACGATTATGCCAAGGACAGCCAGATTAGATACCCCCGGTCTACTCCATCATATTATCATTAGAGGAATAGAACGCAGAAAGATATTCAATGATGATAAAGATCGTAAAAACTTCATTGAACGGCTATCTATTCTTTTGCCTGAAACCAAAACTCAATGCTACGCCTGGTCCTTCTTGTCAAATCATGCTTTATGTTGAGCTCAACATATCAAGATCATCCAGAGGGCTCATAACCCCCTGTCCGCCCTGTTGCAGTAC
>CAZZPR010000086.1:0-10079 GCA_964655655.1 uncultured Desulfobacteraceae bacterium
GCGATTTTTTTGAAAAAAATTCACTTTTTTTTAATCCTTATATCGGAATTCCAGGTAAGTTTTGCTGGGACCGAGGGGCTCCCTGGATACTCCTCTTCCCGAAATGTTAAACAAATCCATTAGGCTTCATTTCCTTTTTCCCTGACAGTACCCCTGCGCAGGAATATTCGGATTAGTATGATTAGAATCGGTATCCCGAGGAATATTGCGTCATCGATCCTGCCCGGTGAAAAATCGGGCATAAAGTAATAGGTGATCCCCCCGAGCAGCAGACTGGCCCGAAGTGATCTGGCATATCCCATAAAGGTGAAGGTCCTGATAATGGCCATGAAGCAGAAGGTCCAGAACCAAAAAAAGAGCATATCCGCAAGCAGCCTGTATCTCTGTGGAATAATATCTGAGACAGCCCGGAGCCCCCTCTGGTAAAGAGACTTCTGCTTTTTGAAACGGATTTGTATGACCTCGCCGATCGAAATCTTCTCATCGATATGGGTGCCGGGTGGGATGAGAAAGTCAAGGGTAAACGGCGCACCTTTCTTGTGTAAAGCGTCGTTTGTAGACCTGAATGGAAGGTTTAGTATGTGCCGGGCAGTGAAATACCCGCCCAAGCAAAGAAGTGCGAGGAGAACAAGCAATAGTAATTGAAGCCTGACCTTGCTCATTCCACGTTATTCTGTCTTTTTCCTGCGTTTTTTTCCTGTCAGCTTTGAAACAATGAACCCCACAACAAAGCCGATTGCCATGATAATTGGTATAAGTATTACTTGAGACATTTCCACTTTCCAGAAAAAAAGACGCAGGGTTACCGGCTGGATATTCTGGAAAAGTATGACAAGAAATAAGGCGATCAAGACTAACACAACAATTAATTTTGGCCTCATCATTAATCCTCTCTCTAAATTTTTTCTTTGATACAGTTGCAGACTGGTTTTATACCTGCTTTTTCGCCATGTCCCTGGCATAGAGTGCTGCGCCCAGGGCGCCTACTATCTGGGGCTCTTTCGGAATGTTTACAGGCACCCCGAAAAGGGACCTCAGGCTCTCGGCAATCCCCTGGTTTTTTGCCACCCCTCCGCTGAAGGTGATCTCCTCCCTCACCCTTAATCTTTTAGTCATTCCAAAAATACGCCTGGCTATGGATTCATGAATTCCCCTGATGATCTCATCCTCCTTGCACCCCTCGGCAATGAGGGAAATCACCTCTGATTCTGCAAATACCGTGCACATGCTGCTTATGGATACGCCCTTTTTCGCCTTAAGGGATCTCTTTCCCATGTCGGAAAGCCCTGTTTCCAGGGCGGATGCCATCACCTCTATGAATCTTCCGGTTCCGGCCGCACACTTATCGTTCATTACAAAATCAGTGACACTTCCGCTTCTGTCCATGGTAATAACCTTGCTGTCCTGACCACCTACATCTATTACCGTGCGGGTATTTTTAAACAGGTAATGGGCGCCCAGGGCATGGCACGTAATTTCGGTTACCTCCTTGTCCGCACAGGGCACTGTTATTCGGCCGTACCCTGTGGCCACTATGGAGGTTATAGCCTTCTCCTCCACGCCTGCTGTCTCAAGTGTTTGCTTCAGGCAATTGGTGACCGCTTTTTTGGGATTTGCCCCGGTCTTTGAGATAAAAAAGGATACGATTTCATTACCCCTTAGCAAAAGGGCCTCAGATGAAAGCGAGCCAATATCAACGCCTGCATAGTATTCTCCCTTCACTTGTTACTCCAGCATTTCTATCAGGGCTTCCAGCCTGGTCCTGGTTTGCCCCGGGGAATAGTTGTCCGGATCCGCGCCGTCGCCCGGAAGGATGATATACGGAATACCCTTGTTTTTCAGCATATCGCCGATTACGCTCGCTCCGCCGCATGATTGCCTGCAGCCCCAGTGTGAAAAATGAACAATCCCATCTATTTTGAATTCCTGCACCATGTTCCACACTGCATTAGCCCTTCTTTCAAGGGGGCCGGCCCAGATACTGGTCAATATCTTGTCCGCAAGACCCTCCCAGGGATTCTCAGTATCCAGCGGCGGCCAGTAAAGGTAGTTTTGCTCCTCAAAAGAAACCGCTGTATTTTTCCTGGTCAGCAGGCTGAATATGTCGTTTTTATAATATGGCCGTATATGATGCAGCCAGAGAAGCCTGTGCCTCTCCTCCGGAAGATATCCCTCCCCCCTTTGCACCTTGACCTTAAGATGGTAATATAGGGTTCTGTAAAAATCAATACCCCATTGAGAGCCCAGTGTGCAGAAACTCATGCCCGCGTAATAGCTGAGTCCTTCGCTGCCCGGAAAAGGGGAGGGCACTGATTTTCGAAGTTCGATTATTTTTTCCATATATGCCCTGGCCTGGTTGGAAAAGGCCAATGCTCGGGAAAGCATTCGCTCATCCAGAGAAATGTTCAGAATTTTACAGGCCTTTTCCATAACCCCCTTTAGCTGTTCTGCTGTATACCGGCGGGCACGATTGCACTCATTATAGGGCGGGTCCATCATGAGATGCGGGCATCCGTATATTTGACTCAAATGGTGGAAAAATTTGTTTGCCCCGTCGCAGAGATGGGAAGATGAAATGATCAGGTCCGGTCTTGGCAGAAAGTCCTCTTTTGCCAGCCCAAGCACACAGCGGTAGAATGAACACACATCGGTGGATATTTCGGAGTCTGACAGGGCAATGGGCCGCTTGCCCCAACCCATATAAGTCACCAATGAGGCGGTGATCTCGGGCAGGTAGGGCACCAGGCCGATTCCATATATGGCTTCCACAGGAAAAAAGGAGCTCGTCCATACTACCGGATTTTTGTGCGCATAAGCCTTCCGGGCCATATACAGAAGATACCGGACCCATATTTTATATGCGGGGTTTTCCTCCCTGAGGTTTGAAAGCCCGGTAAAAGGTACGAGCAGCCGGTAGCTGAAGGGACTGTGCACGAATTTCCGGAATATATTTATCTTGCGTTCGTTGTCTTTCATTTTCTTTCCAGCATCTCTATAAACGCCTGTGTCCTGGTGCGGCACCTTCCATCCACCTTTCCGGTATATTCACCTTCGATAAACAAAACCGGAATGCCCGTTTTTTCCAAAAACTCACGCACAATCGGAGCCTCGTAAAGGTAGGGATCACAAAATTTAAGTGAGTAATAGATAACTCCCCGGGCCCCCGTTCTATTTATTTCATTTTTTATATAAGAAATCCTGGCCTCCGTGTCATACATTCTTGCACATGGTATCTTTTCCAGGTAGGCCTTGCTCAGGGAATACAAGGGATCTGAATACAGGGGTATCTCTTTTATAAAACGCCCTCCGTTGCATATATCAGAGGACACCACCCGGGCCCCGAACGATTCCAGAAGCCTTACAAGGGGACTCCCGTCCAGCATGGAACCTGTAAGTAAAAGGCTGGCTCCGGAAGAAGGGACACTTGCATTTGTATTTAGCCTATCCAGAAAGAGATTCAGGGAAACGTTAAAGACCTTTCTGGGTATTTTCCAGCCCTCTTCTATGATATCTATTATATCCCCGTGTTTCAAAGGGATTTTGCCCTTTCCCTGCAAGTAGAAAAGATCTGAAAGCAGGGAACGGGTGATGTTTGCTTCTTTAATGGCCTCAGTGAGTTTGGCGTTTGTTATTTTAACCCCGAAATGCTCCTCTATGGATTCCTTTAATGCCAGCAAATTTCCCTTGAAAAAGTCAACAGATGAGGTGCTTATGTTGCGCGGAACATCCAGAAGGAAAGAAAAAGGTGGAGATAAATAGAAACGCCATGTATCGTAAAGCCTGCGCATTCCGTCGCAGGTATTAAGGACCAGTATGCCTGAGAGAAATGAATAGGCTCCGCTCATGGCGGCGCCCATAGATATCTTTATGAGTGGACAGAAGTTTGGGTCCAGATAGCCATCCGCTTTTTCATAAGAGGCGGAGGGAAATATCCTGCAATATTTTATACCCGCTGCGTCCAGAATCTCCAGTGGCAGATAGGTGCATGTCCAGCCTATAACAGGCGCAGTTTCCTGAGATTCTTTTTTCATGTTAGAATCCAGGATGTCTTTAAATATGGAAATTGCCTCCATGATCCATATTCCAGAATGGTTGAGGTATGCTCCCTAAAGCTTTTAGAGCTAAGGCCCTATATGATCAGTGGGTATAATAACGCCAGGTCTGATATTGATGTCAAGTTTATACTGGGAATATAGTATCTTAATTACCAATCCTTCCCCAGCTTCCAGGAAGGGAGATCACGGGCATCTCTTTTTTTAAACGTATCAGTTTTTTCCTGCCCTTTCCAGGTGCTCTGCGGCGGGCGGGGAGGATACGGATATGCTATCCGTATAAGCCGGAATTCTCATAGTGTATTCTTTGCCTATCGCCCGCCTTTTATTCGAAGCATGGGCCGGATATAGATAAGGGTTCTTCTCCGTTTAAAAATAAGAGACACCCGCACTCTCCCCGGGGAGAGAGTGAACCTGAGTATTTGTTAAAAAGGAAATTTTTTATATCTCTATCTTTCTTAAGTATTCAGGAAAAACAGGATCCGGTTAACAGGGATAGATTATCTGCAGACGGGATTAACTCCCGCAAAACCGGAAAAAGACCTGCCCATTCCCTCAAGGCAATATCTCAAAAAGAAATACCACCATGTCCGGCAGTGCCCGAAATATTCGGGGTTTACCCTGAGGAGTCTTTAATCATTTGATGAGGTTTCCTAAAGCCCGGATATGAGGGCACATGCTTCGGGCGTAATAGATATTGCCTTGAGGGAATGGGCAGGTCTTTGGGGAGGGTGGGTGGCTTTTGGTAATTGGGATTTTTAGGGGGAGTTTGAAGGCAGGAAAAGGCTTGAACCCTTATTAATACTTAGGCTTCTTGAGAGATGCTTGAAGGCAGGAAAAGATTTTAATCTCTTAACAATCCAAGGTTCCCTTTTAAGGTCATTTTCCTGGATTTTAAAATCAAAATTTTCCCCCGGTTTTCGGGTAGTGGACATTATATATATTATTATGGTAAAATCATAGATTAAATTTATGTGGCATTAGTAAAAGGCGCTTCATTAAAAAGCTGGTATCCCGGTCAGTTGTAGAAATTTTCAGAGAGACAAATATTTTGGGTGCACGGTGAAGTTAGGCAGGCCGATAAAACGATTATACAGGTCTTTAAAGAGAAGAAATGTATTCTCCATTTTGTGCATAACCGGGCCCACCATCTTTTTTGGTGCCGTGGGATTATACTGCCTTGATGAATATTACCGATCACAGGGTCCTTCAAGCATATTGGATACCCTGTGGTGGGCACTGGTAACTATAACCACGGTTGGTTACGGCGATGTTGTGCCTCATACCCATCTGGGAAGGGTAGTGGGGATGATCCTTATGTTTAGCGGGGTGGTGCTGGTTTCCCTTTTTACCGCAACCATTGCCTCGATATATGTTGAAAGGAAGATTAAGGAGGTTACGGATTTTTAAAGGGAAAAGTGGCAGGGCCTGCTGATAGGGGTTCTGAGGGAAAGGAAGGGTATTCGACTTGATGATATCCTTTAGGACAACGCAACTGCTATTGATAACTTTATAAAGAGAAAATTCCGGGAATCCAAGAGGGATTTTTTCGACAAGAAAGAGAAAGTAGATGTCTTTGTAAATCCCCCGGGGGAGACTTTTTGGTGGAAGATCGTGACAGGGCTGCTATAATAGCCAGGCAGAACCCGGGGGAGAAAGCCTTTATCGACAGATTTGTAGGCCCTTGATGGATCCAGCGGAAGTCATAAAAAATACTTTCATATTTAAAACCCTTAACGAGAAAGAGGCAGAGGATATTTCAAAGCTCACCAGGCGCAGGAAATTCGGGCGAGGGGAGGCGGTGATGCAGGAGGGACAGAAAGGCGACAGTATGTATATGCTTGTGCAGGGGGATGTTGAGGTATCAAAGACTCTTACTGTGAAGACAGGCGATGACGAATTCTCGGAAAAAGAGAAGATCCTTACCAGTTTCAGTTCGGAAGATAATGTGGTTTTCGGGGAGATGGCAATGATCGATCAGGAGAATAGATCCGCCTCTGTGATAACCAAAACGGATTGCATCCTCCTGGAGATAAAAAAGGGGGGATTTTCTGGATCTAATAGAGAAAAACCGGAGATGGGGGTGAAGGTTTTAAGGCGGATGGCAGAGCTGCTGCCCGGCAGGGTCAGACAGTCGAGCCAGGACGTGATAAGACTTACCACCGCCTTGTCCGTTGCATTGAGCGGTAGTTGAAAATGTGGTACAAGGTTTGGTTTGCGAGATATTTTATCTGCCTTTTCCTTTTAGCAGTGGGTGTGTGCGGCTGCAGCCTGGGCGGAAAAAAGATTGAGGTTTCCACATATAAGGAACCTGCAATAATTTTGCCGGAAAGGCCCAAGCCATATTCCATAGACGGTGTTTACTATTATCCCCTGCCCAGGGCGGATGGTTTTGTCCAGGAAGGAATCGCCTCGTGGTACGGAAAGGAATTTCACGGCAAAAAAACCGCAAACGGGGAAATATACAACATGTACGGCAAGACTGCTGCCCACAGAACCTTGCCCTTGGGGACTTACGTAAAGGTGGAAAACCTTTCCAATGAAAAGGAGATTGTAGTAAGGATTAACGATAGAGGCCCTTTTATCAAGGGCAGGATTGTTGATTTGTCCTATGGCGCGGCCAGGGAAATAGGGCTGGTGGGGCCGGGGATAGCCAAGGTGCGTTTGGTTGCTTTGTCAAAGGGGGTCGGCAGTATCGGTTACGGGAATAAATCCAGGCCCCTTGTAGAGGCCAAGGATTTTAACAAAGGCCCGTTTACAATACAAGTGGGCTCCTTTCAAAACAAGGAGAATGCCCAGCATCTTGCGGAAAGGCTAAAGGTAATACTCGAGCACGTTACAATAACCAGATACGAGCCCCATGGAGAAAAGACCTTTTACCGGGTGCGGGTTTCCCTTGCCATAGATTTCGCCGAGGCGGATAAGATTGTCGAGAAGCTTAAATATCTGGGTTTTTCAGAGGCCTTTATTGTTGCCCTTTAGGCCTTTCGTTGATTTTTTTTCGAAGCACCCCCGAGGTCCTGAACACAATCACCCTTCTGGCCTTCAACTGCAGGTCTTCCTTGGTCTGGGGATTCCTGCCCCTTCTTGCGGCCTTGTTTTTGATCATGAATTTCCCGAATCCGCTTATCAGCAAATTTTCTCCGTCTTCAAGGGTGTTCTTGATTATTTCCAGTATACTTTCCGTAGCCCTCCTTGATTGCTTTTTACTGAGACCCACCTGATTGTAAATGCTCTCAATTATTTTTTCCTTGGTCAAGGCCATACACGTATCTCCTTTATCCTTATTGTTGTCCAAAGCCAAATTTTTCCTTCAATTTTTTGCAGACAAGATCCGGCACAAGCCCTTTAATGGACCCCCCAAAGCTGGCGGCCTCTTTTATTATAGTAGAGCTTATATAAAACCACTTATAATCAGTCATCAGGAATACGGTCTGTATATTACCGTCCAACCTCCTGTTCATTAACGACAATTGAAATTCATATTCAAAATCGGAAAGTGCCCTCAGCCCCCTCAATATTATGTTGGTATTTTTTCTTTTTACGTAATCAACCAGCAGACCGTCAAAGGAGTCTACGGATACATTGTTGTCGCTTTTTATGGACTGGCGTATCATTTCCAGCCTCTCATCCAGGGTAAAAAGGGTTTTTTTCATGGGATTTGCCGCTATGGCTATAATAATATAATCGAACACGGTCAATGCCCTTCTCAGGATACTGAGGTGACCATTGGTTAAGGGGTCAAAGGACCCCGGATAGATGGCCAATTTATACTTTTCCTTTTCCATGATAGCAATAAATATCCAATAATGTTGAGCCGTACCTGCGTGTTTGCGTCATGTACATGTCTTGGTCGCCGGAGGGGAAGACCTCCCGTTCATCGGTAGAAGTTTCCACGATCACCGTGCCTTGCTCCGCCATTAGAGACAGTTCCAGGATTTTATAAATAACAGGTTTTATATAACCTTTACCATAGGGGGGGTCAATAAAAACCAGATTGAACCCGCCTGCTTGCACTTTTTTAACACGGACCAAACCACGGGGCAACCCCTGCCTCAGGATCGGACAAGAGGTCTCGTATCCGCAAAGAGAAATATTTTCCCTTATAACGCCGACGGCATTGCTTGAAACATCCACAAAGACCGCTCTTTCAGCACCCCTGCTCAGGGATTCGATACCCAAAATACCGGTACCAGCGAATAAGTCCAATACCAGAAATCCTTTCAGATCCTGTCCCAGTATATCAAACAGAGCCTCTCTAACCCTGTCCGAGGTGGGTCTGATATTGGTCCCTTTAATCCTCGCCATACGGCGGCCTTTTAATGTACCGCCGGTTATTCTCATGATTTTTTAAGACCCAGTTTGTTGTCCTCCTATTGGAATGAAGGATGTAAGTTTTTAAAGGTCTTCAGCCTGATCTCTGAGCCCTCCTTTTCAGGCTTTTTGTATATCTTTTATCCGGTAATCCGGTTATCAATCTGATTTTTTTTCATTTGCATAGGACTCTATCACCGAATGCTCCGCCTTCCTGTCCCGCCCTCGAACCCTTTGAAATAAGAAGACCGCCGGGCCTGTGATAATATATATAGAGGAAAAGATAAATAACATTAAGGCCGGCTTATAGGCCACCAAAATAAACAGCAGGATTGTCGCTACTAGCGTGTTAAAGGGTTTTCGCTTGAAAAGTTCCAGCTTTTTAAAACTGATATAGTTTATTGTGCTCACCATAAGGAACGAAAGAATGTATATGGATATTATGATAAATATATGCTTGCTTTCAGCCAGCCCCCCCAGGGAATTTACAAAAAGCACGAGAGTGGCAATAAATATAGCGGCACCGGGAATAGGCAGACCTTTGAAATGAAATGATTCAAGGCTGTTTTTCTGGATATTGAACCTGGCAAGCCTAAGGGCGCCGCAGATTATGTACAAAAACACGGCAAGCCACCCGAATCTTCCAAAGGGCTCAAGAGACCATTTGTATATCAATATGCCCGGTGCCACTCCGAAGGCCACCAGGTCTGAAAGAGAGTCATACTCCGCACCGAATTTGCTGGCAGTATTTGTATACCGGGCAATCTTTCCATCGAGCCCATCCATCATGGAGGAAATAAGAATAGCGATCGCCGCAACATCGTATTTGGCGTGGATAGCGGCTATGATGGCATAAAGCCCCCCAAAAAGACTGAAGCTGGTTAATAGATTGGGAAGAATATAAATCCCTCTTTTGCTTGTTTTTTTTGGCTTATATCTCTTTTTCATGATAATCGAGGTATCCTATAACGGTTTCGCCTGCCTTTACCTTTAAGCCTTTTTTTGTGGTTACCCTGCATTCCGGGGGCAGATAGATATCAACCCTGGATCCGAATTTTATAAGACCGAATCTTTGACCTGCCTGCACCTGATCCCCTTTTTTGATCCACCAGACTATTCTCCTGGCGATAAGACCGGCGATTTGAACAAAAACAACGCGTTTTTTGTTGCAGGTCTCAAGGGTAACTGTGTTTTTTTCGTTGAAAAGAGAGGCCTTGTCCCTGTAGGCGGAAAAAAATTTGCCCGGGTGGTAGGAAACTTCTGAGATTTTTCCCTTAAGGGGTATTCGGTTGATATGGGCGTTGAAGATAGACATGAAAATGCTCACCTTTACCGCCTCTCCTTCGAATTGGTTGCTGCCCCGGGATAGCCTGTCCACGGATATTATGGTCCCGTCCGCCGGGGAAAGGACCACATTTCCCTCTGGATAATGAACCCTTTTCGGGTCCCTGAAAAAGTAAACAACAAATAGGGTCAAGGCAGTAAACAAAAGACCAGCGATATTCAGCCCGATAAAGAAGAAAAGGCATGTCAGTATTATGCCCGCAATTATGAAGGGAAATCCCTCTTTTGCAACTGGAAAATTGCTGTAAATCCTTTTCTGGTTCAATCAAGCTCCTTATAACATATTACAGAATTAGCATTTAGTATAAATTCAGTTACTAAAGTTTCGCAGTTAAATTTTAATGTAAAAGAGGGATAATATTCTGAAAA
>CAZZPR010000087.1:0-9918 GCA_964655655.1 uncultured Desulfobacteraceae bacterium
TCTAACCCACCGATATCACTGTAGTTGTGTTCATAATGGGGTTAAACTTGGGGTAAGGATTGTGCTCAAAGCGCTTTTTCTCCGCGTATTTACATATGTGTATTCTGCACTTGTGGGCAAGTGCCTCCAGCAGGGTTGATTTTCCGGTGCCGTTCTCCCCTATGAAAAAAGTTATCGGAGACCGGAAGCCAATGCCCTTGGATTCCCGTAATACGAAAAGGTTAAAAGGGTAGTGTTTATCTGTGGGGAATTGATCTGCAAGCAGGGTGAGGCTTGATAAATGCATTATTGCCGTCCCTTTCCTTTATTTAAAGCTGATATAACCATATAAAAAAATAACGTAATTAATTTTAAAAATCCAGATAAATTGCCAAACGGGTTTCAGGCAAAGGAAGGAAAGGAATTCCTTAGCGAGACAGTGGCCCAATTTGTGATTTTCCGCCAATAAGCTTGACAATCTATTTAACCATCATTAAAATAAATATAAGCTAGTTTGGATTGACAGTCTTTGAGAAGGTAAACCATCAGGGCCATTAAAGCTGCAACACCAACTTTAATGGCTTTTTTTTATGACTAGAAGTTTATCCTGACTGGGCAAAAAATTTTGAGAGGAGGAAGACGCTATGGCAGAAGGAACCGTGAAATGGTTTAATGACCAAAAAGGCTATGGTTTTATTGAGCAAGAAGACGGTCAGGATCTTTTCGTACATCACACAGGCATCAATGCGTCAGGTTTTAAAACCCTTGACGAAGGACAAAGAGTGCGATTTGATATCGAGACAAATGAAAAAGGCCCGAAGGCAAAAAATGTAGAAGTATTATAACTATACCCGGGTTTCGAAGGCGGCATCTGTGTATGAAATGCCGCCTTTTTTGGATGCGTACAGGGTGATATGGAAGCTGAAAAGTTAAGAAACATTGCAATCATAGCGCATGTAGATCACGGAAAAACAACCCTCGTTGACCAATTATTCAAGCAAAGTGGCATGTTCCACGAAAAGCAGGTTGTCGCAGAGAGGCTTATGGATAGCATTGATGTTGAGAGGGAGAGGGGGATAACCATTGCATCAAAGAACGGGTCATTTCGGTACCTGGACTTTTTGATCAATATTATTGACACCCCGGGACACGCGGACTTTGGCGGCCAGGTAGAAAGGGTGCTAAAAATGGCAGACGGAGCCTTGCTGCTTGTTGACGCGCAGGAAGGACCAATGCCCCAGACCTATTTTGTCCTGAAAAAGGCGCTTGCCCTTCATTTACCTATAATTGTTGTAATCAATAAGATAGACAAGGCTGCAGCCCGACCCGACTGGGCGGTTGACCAGGTGTTTGATCTCTTTGTAGGGCTGGATGCGCCGGAGGATATTCTGGATTTTCCCCTGGTATATGCATCAGCGCGCGGAGGCTATGCACTGGACGATATCGGGGATCATCCCTCGTCCATGGAGCCGCTTTGCCGAAAGATAATCTCCAATATACCAAAGCCGGGAGGAAGCCCGGAAGGACCCCTCCAGATGCTTGTCAGCTCGATCGATTACTCCCCCTACCTCGGGAGACTGGGGATAGGAAAGATTACCTCCGGAACCCTGAATGTAAATAAAGATATTGCAGTAGCCAGGCATGACGGCGCACTTTTTCCCGCACACATTACCAAGATATACCGGTTTGAAGGAAACCGAAAGGTTCCCGCAGACTCAGCCGGAGTAGGGGAGATTGTTGGAGTTGCCGGAATGGATGAAATTACCGTGGGGGTAACCTATACCGATCCTGAAAAGCCTGTGCCACTGGCCCCTGTAGAAATCGATCCGCCAAGTATTTGCATAAACTTTATACCCAATAATTCTCCCTTTGCCGGGAAGGAAGGCAGATACCTTACCTCGAGGCATCTTGGGGAACGCCTGCACCGTGAGTCCCTTTCCGATGTTGCGCTGGTGGTTGATGAACTGGATGGACAATCGGGCTTCAAAGTATCGGGAAGAGGAGAGCTTCACCTGTCGATTCTTATAGAACGGATGCGAAGGGAGGGGTATGAGTTTCAGGTGACCCGGCCCAGGGTTATTATGAGGCGTGATGGAGAAAGGCTGCTTGAGCCCTTTGAGGAGCTTACCGTGGATGCAGGGGAACAGTTTATGGGTGAAGTGATAAAGCGGCTGGGCGCACGCAAGGGACAAATATGCGAGTTTAGCCGGGCAAACGGAAACGGCACCGCGCACCTTGTTTGCAAAGTCCCAACACGGGGGCTTTTGGGTTTTCGTCCGGAGTTTATGACCATCACAAAAGGCACGGGGGTCATGAATTATGTATTTAAGGAGTATGGGATTCATGCGGGAGAAATCAGAAACCGGCAAAACGGGGTCCTTGTTGCAAAAGGAACCTGCACCACGGTGGCCTATGCTCTTTTTAATCTTCAGGAGCGCGGAAGGCTCTTTACCGGACCGGGCATAGACGTTTATGCCGGACAGATACTGGGAGAGCATTGCCGCGAAAATGACCTGGTGGTAAATCCGGGCAAAGGAAAAAAGCTTACCAACATGCGTGCAGCAGGCTCCGATGAAAATGTTGTGCTCAGCAGCCCTGTAAAAATGAGCCTTGAAGACTGTATGTCCTATATCAATGATGACGAACTGGTAGAGGTAACACCGTTGGCCATACGTCTGAGAAAGGCCGGATAATACGCTACAGGCTGCAGAGATTCCTGACCCGCCTTTAAAAGGATTTGGGGTTAGCCGAGTGCCTTGAAGCCCCCCGTTAAAATATTCCCAGTTAAATGGATTTTTATAATTTGGTTTATGATTTACAAAAGGGGAAGAAGTTCGGGGTTTTGAACCAAGAGAAAGAAAAGTTATGAATATAGGAATTATAGGCCTGGCAAATTCAGGAAAAACAACTGTGTTTAATGCCCTGTCCGGGTCTCAGGCCCAGGTTACGTCCTATGCCAATTCAAAATCAAAACCCAACAAGGCGGTCATAAAAGTGGCGGATGATAGAGTTGCTGTACTTTCAGATATGTATAAGCCAAAAAAGACCACTTATGCTGGGATCGAGCTGATTGATTTTACGGGGCTTACTGGGGGATCTGCCAAAGAGGGGCTTTTTTCAGATTCATCCGTGGGACTTGTCAAAAATGCCCATGCGCTGGCTATTGTGGTTCGGAATTTTTATGACCAGCAGACGGGAAGCGCGACTCCCCTCGAAGACATCCGGAAGATAGATGAGGAGTTATTGATCTCTGATTTAATCATCGCAGAGAACAGGCTGGAAAGAATAGAAAAGGCCTATAAACAGGGTAAAAAAACCAATCTTCTTGAAACAGAAGAAAAGGTACTTCAGGGAATCATAGATCAATTGAATAATGATAAGCCTATACGGAAGCTGGCAATGCACCAGCAAGATGAAAAAATAATGTGCGGGTTCCAGTTTCTTACGCAGAAACCGGGTATAATTGTTTTGAATTCCGATGAAGCCAATTTCGGGGAAAATCAAGGCCTGTTAAAGGATATTGGAAAAACCCACGTGGCTTTGGAATTTGCAGGCAAGTTTGAGATGGAATTATCCGGATTAGACGATACGGAGGATATAGAACTTTTTATGGCGGATATTGGAATCGAGGAGTCCGCCCGGGATTGTTTATGCAGGGCTGCCTATGATTTATTGGGAAATATCAGCTTTTTTACTGTAGGCGCCGATGAGGTTCGCGCATGGAGTATAGAGCGGGGAGAAACAGCGGTAGCTGCGGCAGGCAGCATCCATACGGATCTGGCCCGGGGCTTTATAAGAGCAGAATGCGTTTCCTATGATGATCTGATTGCATGCGGATCTGAAAAGGGTGCAGGAGCAAAGGGGTTGCTAAGGCTGGAAGGGAAGGATTATTATGTGCAGGACGGTGACATCCTGAATATAAGGTTTAATGTATAGGTTAACAAAAGAAAGTAATGGCCCATTAAAATTGCACTAAACTTGATCTTTGACAACAAGCTGATTCATGTAAGTTCTTAAAAGTTTTACCAGGTTCTCATTACGGTGGTTGAAACGCCATTCTATCTTTTTTAGGTAAAGATGAAAGTATCTTCTAGGGACACCACGGTAATGATAGAGCCAATGTTTAGCATAAGACCAAAAGCCTTCTATACCATTAATGTGATCACGGCCTTTGGATCTACCTTTTTCTTTGCGAATCACAACATGATTTCCGCGAATATCAAGGAACGTATAAGCATGCCGGTCATCGGTATAATAAAGACTGCCTGGCTTTGTATATTTGGTCATAAGAGGCATTGAGTTTTATCATATTTCCTGGTCAGACGGCATTCTGCAGAGCGCCTTTGACCTGTTGATAGGAGCCAAAATTTTTCACTGCCGCAGCGAGGACACTTCATAATAGCTGATCCTATTTTATTATCAGCCAATTATCAATGAGCTAGGTGCAATTTCGCCGGGCTATTACCATATTTTTTATGGCAGCAGAAGATAACCTCAGCGATCTCCTTCATGGCGACTTGGCTACTTACCATGATCCCTTTTCCGTGAAGCAAAATTTTGCCTTTGGGAATTTTGATCCCGGGCCTTGATAATGACCCTGTTTCTGAAACCCGAAAGGAAAGGTTTATACGTGAGTTTGTCAGCCATAAAAGATTTGACAGTTTTTCTTTTTGATATTAATAAAGTAACATCGGGATATATTAACACTTTATTTAAGTTGTTTGGCTTGAGCCTCGGGCTCACAAGAAGAGCCGATTCTGCACGAAAACTTTAAATCACAGAAAGGAGCTTGCTCATGGTAGATCTCATGAAAGAGGGACCTGCAAAACCCCTGAAGGTACAGGATAATACCTTCAGAGACGGCCATCAATCCACCCTGGCTACAAGGATGAGGACAGAAGATATGATTCCAATTGCCGAGGAGATGGACGAAATAGGCTTTTGGGCAATGGAGGTATGGGGAGGTGCGACCTTTGACACCATGCATAGATTCCTGGCTGAAGACCCGTGGGAGAGGCCGAGGACCCTGAAGAAATATTTAAAAAAGACCCCTTTCTCAATGTTGTTGAGAGGGCAAAACCTTGTAGGCTACAGAAATTATGCGGATGATGTGGTTAAGGCATTTGTTGACAAGGCCTGTGAAGTTGGAATAGATGTATTTCGGGTTTTCGACGCACTGAATGATTTCAGGAATTTTGCGACCGCTGTGGAAAGAATAAAGGCGAACGGAAAGCACTTTGAGGGCTCTATATGTTATTCCCTGACCGGGCGACACTTGGGGGGGGATGTATTTAACCTGGAATATTACAAGTTAAAATGCAGGCAATTGCAAGAAATGGGGGCTGATACCATATGCATCAAGGACATGGCAGGGATTATTGCCCCTTATGACATATTTCTGCTTATCACAGAGCTCAAGAAAGAGATAACAGTGCCTATTCATTTACATACTCATTATACCAGCGGGATGGCTTCCATGACATACCTGAAGGCGATCGAGGCCGGTGTTGATATTGTGGATACCTGTATTGCCCCATTTGCAATGAGGACCTCCATGCCCGCCCTTGAACCCCTGATAGCCACCCTTCAGGGCAGCAAAAGGGATACCGGAATAGATCTCCTTGAGGTTCTCAAGTTGTCCGAACATCTTGAAAAAGTTGCCCCGAAATATAGGGATTATCTTGCAACCAACAGGATGTCGGTTATAGATACCGGTGTTTTGGCCCATCAGATACCCGGCGGAATGATCTCCAACCTTGTAAGCCAGCTAAAGGAGGCAGATGCCCTTCACAGACTGCAGGATGTGTATGATGAAATACCAGAGACAAGGAAAGAACTTGGCACACCTCCCTTGGTTACGCCTACATCCCAGATAGTGGGTGTTCAGGCCGTATTGAATGTGTTGCTAGGAAAATATAAGATGATTACTAACCAGGTAAAAGATCTGGTATACGGGCTTTATGGAAAGACTCCTACTCCTATTGACCCTGAGGTACAGAAAAAGGCTTTAAAGGGCTATAAGAGAGGTGATACTCCAATTACAGGCAGGGCTGCGGATTTTCTGGAGCCTGAGCTCGATAAGGCAAAGGAGAAGATAGGTGACCTGGCAAAAACCGAGGAGGATTTACTAATATACGCCCTTTACCCAACCACTGGCGAACAGTTTTTAAAATGGAAATACGGCCTGGAGGAAAAACCGGATAACGTAAGGCCAAAGACTTTGGAGGATGTTAAAAAGGAGGACGAATTAATTTCCCAAGCAAAGGCCCAGGCCCGGGCTTAAGAATCTGGTTTGAGGATTAAATCGTTCATGCTGCCACTTCTGTATCCAGATAGGTCGAGGGTTACATATCCAAAACCGAGCCTTTTAAAGTCTTTAATTATCTTTTCCCTTATAGGCTCTTCTGAGAGTCTGGAGATATGCGGATATGGAACCTCGATCCTGGCTATAGGAGGATGAACGCGAACCCGTGCCCTTCTAAAGCCAAGTTCATTTAGAAGGGCTTCTCCTTTTTTTACCATATAAAGCAATCTATTCTCTATAGGCGTGCCGTATGCTATTCTTGAAGCCAGGCAAGCAGAAGGCGGCGGGAAAAATTCCCCTATATTCATCTTTCTTGCAGCCTCCTTAATGTCAGCTTTTGTAAATCCGGCATCGAGCAAAGGGCTTTTCAAATAGGAATTCCGGGCCACCGACAGGCCCGGCCTGTAATCTTTAGTATCATCAAGATTGCTACCGTCCGCTATATGAATCAGGCCCTGCCTTTTTGCCTCGGCGTTTAATTCTTTGATCATCTCTTTTTTGCAATAGTGACACCTGTTTTTATCATTTCGTATAAAATCCAGGCTGGAAAGGATGTCGAAACCCAGCATTATATGCTCAACACCCAACCTTGCAGCAAAATTACCGGCCCTGGTGGTATCATTTTCGGGAAAAATCGGGGATACAAAGGTAGCTGATTTTACTTTTTGTTTAAGGACCGAATAAGACAAGAAAAGAAGAAACGCACTGTCCAGGCCACCGGAAAAGGAAATCAAGACAGATTCCATTTCTCTTAAAATATCTTTTAATCTTTTTATTTTTTGATCAATTGGTTCCATGACCGTTAAAGCATCTGCTGGTTGAGTTAGAAGTTTCGGGCAGACTGCCGGAGCTATAACCGGTAATTTAAAGAAGTGGGGTTAAATATCCTTTAGTATATGCTGGGGCTGGCCGAGATAGAAATTGCCTTTTTTAATCCATTCTTTGAGGGTTTCCGCAATCTCTTTTGCCCTTGGATAGGATGAAAGCGGCACGGTCTGGACGCTTTGTCTGTTCAGGGTTATAGTGCCGGTCTTTAGTTCGGCATAACTTATCTTTCCCAGTCTCTTCGTCTCGCCTTTGGGATAGTCCTTTCCGTAATCGATTATACAGGTATAGATTTCATCATCCGAAACTCCGGTGTATTTGGCCATATCTTCGTTTAATATTGGGATAGGCACTCCTATTCCTACTGCAAGAGAGCAGCCGTATCCCAGCAGGCTGAGGCCTGCCAGCCACCGTGGATTCATTTCCTTTAGGTTCCCCATTACCATTAAAGTGGCTCCGGGTTCCAGAGGCACACCATTCTTTCCCCTGGCCACAGATGTCTCGTGCTGAGTACCCGCCCAAATAATATATCCTTGAGCCCCTCCGAGAAAAATCCTTGTTCCCAGACCCATGGTTAAACAGTAGGGGTCATTCAGGAGCGGGCTTAACTGTCCGGACGTTGCATAGTTGGCGTTTCCCGCCTTTGGCCTCAGTACCCCCATATAGGTATAAAGGGTTTTATTGGTCATGTTAACGGCGCAGTTGTAATTCTGGTAGGCGTTTCTGGGGTTTACCAGCATGGCATAAGGAAGATCGGAAAGGGTTATCTGCTTTTTTACTTCCTTTCTCGGATAGCAATCGGTGGTATAAGAACCGGCATTTAGCTGCACCTTTTTTCCGGAAACCAGATCTTGTATGACATGGCCCCCTCCATATTTAAATTGCCCGGGGTGGACCTTGTTCAGAGGATCGTCCTTGCTCGGATCCGTGGCACCCAAAAAGATGTCAGCCGCAGCCAGGCCTGCACAGGCAGGTACTTGGTTGAGGGTTACTTCCGAGGCCCTTATAGGCGGCTTGGTTTGGCCAAAATTGATAAAGGCCCCTGAAGAGCACATGGGAGAAAAGGTGCCGGTTGTTACTATATCCACATCCCTTGCGGCCTTTTCAACACCCTCCTGCCTAACTATGTCCACCATTTCCTCGGAGGTGGCAACAACCACACTTCCGGACTTTATCCTTTGGTTTATCTCATCTATGGTTTTCTTGACCTTGTGTTTGGCCATTAAGCACCCCTTTCCAGATTCCGCACACTATATTAAAATCTACTGCTCTTTACAAGGAAAAGTTTGAGGTCAGGAAAAGGCTCCTTAACTTATATCCACTAAAATCATCTCCATCTTTTTCTTGATACCAAAAAAGGGGACCTTTCTCTCAAGGCTCATCCAGCCAGGTCAAAACATGTGCCAAATCATCGCCCATTTTCTTCATGGCCAGCCCCCTGTGGCTAACCCTGTTTTTTTCATCCGTGGAAAGCTGTGCGAATGTTTTATTTAGAGGGGGGTAATAGAAAAGAGGGTCATATCCGAAACCGTTTTCTCCTCTCGGATTATCCAAGATTTCACCGGCACACCTGCCGGTATAAACCAGAACTCTACCGTTGATTTTGCTTATGGCAATAACACAGGTAAAAATAGCGTTATGGTTTTTTACACCTTTTATCTCCCGGACAAGCTTGAGATTATTTTGCCGGTCATCAGCCTGCTCACCGGCATAACGCGCCGAATAGATACCGGGGCCATTATTCAAGGCCTTGACCTCTAGACCTGAATCATCCGCAAGTACCGGCTTGCCTATAATTTTAGAGTAAAACCTGGCCTTGTTAACCGCGATATCATTAAAAGTTTCCCCATGCTCTTCGGACTGGGGGATATCCCTAAATTCAGACAGATCTCTTATATTTAAGGGATAATCCTTAAAAAGTCTCTGATATTCCCTCATTTTACCTTTATTACGAGTTGCAATAACCAGGATTTTTTCAGCTTTCATATAGTTTCCCCAGCCCGAAAATAACATTTATAGGCATTTATTTATCCTATTCAGTGTTGGAGTTGAATATTAATTTTATCTCCTATTATAATAATAAAATATGGACAATAAAAAGACTTTTATTGTTGGTGATATCCACGGATGTTCGAATATGTTAAAAGATCTCGTGGATAAAATAGAGTGGAACCCGAATTCCGACAGCCTTATTTTTATAGGGGATTATATTGACAGGGGAGATGATGCCAAGGGCGTAGTGGATTATATCCTGGAGCTGAAAGAAAGATCCTCCCGAGTTCAATGTCTTTTGGGTAACCACGAGCAGATTTTTCAAGATTATTTATCAGGCATCAATACCGAGGTATTTTTGATAAATGGAGGCAGTTCAACCCTTAGAAGTTACGAGAATGAAAGAGACAACGATAATTCCCCCCTAATACCATCCGACCATCTGGAATTTTTTTCCTCCCTTTTGCCCGTGATAGAACTCGAAGAATATTATATAGTGCATGCAGGGTTTCGTCCTTATGTCCCTGTAAAGGACCAGAGCCTGCTGGATATGTTATGGATCAGGGATGAATTCATTCTTTCCACCTACGATTTCGGCAAGAAGATCATATTTGGTCACACTCCTTTCAACGAGCCCTTAATTATGAAAAACAAGATAGGTATCGACACAGGAGCGGTATACGGAAATCGCCTCACCTGCATAGAGCTGCCCGGGGTAAATTTCTATTCGGTTGACTTTACACAATGAAACCCTTGCAGTGCCCCAGGCGAAGCCCGGGGCAGGGGAATAGATTTAGAACAGGGCATGCATGCATTGA
>CAZZPR010000088.1:0-9427 GCA_964655655.1 uncultured Desulfobacteraceae bacterium
GTATAGCAGGCTTTGAGTGGATTGTAAGTATTCCTTTGAATGCAAATTAGTATTAATGCTAAAATTGACGGACTCGTAAAAAGCTAATTTATGCCGCAAGCGGCATCCTATGAAAAACGAATTACGAAGCCATCAAACTCAAGACTTTGATAAAGTGCATTTGTTTGAGGGAAAAAAAGAAAAAAGACCGAGTAATGATCTGGCTGCAAAGAGTGATTCAATAATCGGATTATTTGGTTTTACCTTTCTTCAGTCTCTCATTTTCTTCCTTCAATTTTACCAGTTCCTCGTCCATTGCCCTAAGCCTGCTTGAGAGAAGCTCGGAAAAAAGGTGGTAAAGAATGCAGGTAAAGGCAATTTTGTCGCTGTCCGACAACCTGTCCAGGTATGATGCATCTGCTGCCAAACATACAACGTCACTTACCGCACATACTGAAGCGGATCTTGCGGAACCTTCAATTATCCCCATTTCACCGAATACATCTCCTGGATGGTCAAGTACGTTTATTTGAACCCCCTCCTTGACCACCCGCACATTACCGGATACCAGGAAGTATACCCAACTGTCATACTTTTTCTCTTCGATTATTAGCTCTCCTGGCTCGTAGCTTCTTATCTTGCTTAGTTCCAGCATTCCCTTCAGTTGTTCGGTTTTGAAATTGCCAAGGGTTGGGATGCTGCCCAATTTTTGCACGATCTTGCTGTTACCTGTAAGGTATTCGGATTCTCTCATGTCTTTTCCTGGTTTTTTGTGTAAATCAGGTAAAGAAAATACTCCCTGTTCCCCTTGGCGCCCCTTATAGGGGACTCAATGGTGCCTTGAACCTCGAGGTCCTTCTCTTGAAAACATTCAATTAGGTTATGGATAATATCCCTGTGCAGGCTTTCGTCCCGGATAACGCCGCCTTTACCCACTAATTCTTTTCCCGCCTCGAACTGAGGCTTTACAAGGGCAACTATAAAGCTCCCCGTTTTTAAATGTCTTAATGTGGCCGGCACCACTATCCTTAGGGATATGAATGACGTATCAATAACCGCACCGTCTATACTGTCTTCAACATCCAAATTTTTTAGGTGCCTGATGTTGGTTCTTTCGTAAATAACTACCCTTGGGTCAGTCCTTAATCTCCATGCAAGCTGCCCATATCCAACATCTACGGCCACTACGGTTTTCGCCCCGTACTGTAGAAGGCAGTCGGTAAATCCTCCTGTTGAGGTCCCCACGTCAAGCATCACAAGCCCTTCTACATTTATACCGAAGGCGTTTAATGCAGCATCCAGTTTTATCCCCCCCCTGCTCACGTACGGATGGTCTTTGCCCGTCAACCCAACAACGCAGGAAGGACTTACCAGATGCCCCGGTTTATCCACCGTTTTCCCGTCAACCTTTACCATCCCGGCCATAATCATTGCCCTGGCCCTTTGCCTGTTCTCCACCAACCCCTTTTCTACCAGGACCTGGTCAAGTCTTTTTTTTATCCGGCCCATGATAGCCGCATAGATTTTTGGCTTCTTTTATGATTCTTTCCTTTTCCAGTCCGGCATTTTTTCTAAGGATATCCTGAGGGCCGTGTTCCACGAATATATCCGGAATTCCAAGCCTTCTTACCCTTACGTCCGAAAGCCCCGCATCGGAGAACATTTCCAGGATGGCACCCCCAACCCCCCCGTTGAGCGTGTTTTCTTCAACAGTCAGCACCCTTTTAATCTGCGCGGCCATTTCAATAATTTTTGAATCCAGCGGTTTTACAAACCGCACGTTTACCACGCTTGCCGAGTATCCTGCACTTTGAAGTTCCCTGGCGGCCTCCAGGCATGGGTAAACCCAGTTTCCGGCAGCCAGGATCAAAATATCCTTTCCGGTTACCATGGTTTCCGATTTGCCTACAGGTAGTGCCTCGAAATCTTTGTCCAAGGGAACTCCGACACCGTTTCCCCTGGGATAGCGTATAGCGACCGGGCCGTTCAAATTAATAGCGGTGAATAACATATGTCTTAGTTCATTTTCATCCTTGGGTGCCATGAGAGTCATATTGGGAATAATCCTCAAATAGGATAGGTCGAAGAGACCATGGTGGGTGGGACCGTCTTCGCCGACTATGCCACTTCTGTCCAGGCAAAATGTAACTGGAAGTTTGGGAAGGCACACATCGTGTATTATCTGGCTGAAGGAGCGCTGCAAAAAGGTGGAGTATATTGCGACCACAGGTTTGAAGCCCTCTGTGGCCAGGCCCGAGGCAAAGGTTACGGCATGTTGCTCGGCTATCCCCACATCAATAAAGCGGTCCGGGTATTTATCCGAAAACCCGGTGAGACCCGTACCCTGGAGCATCGCCGCACAGATGGCGTAAACTTTGTTATCTCTCTCACCTAGGTCTATCATGGTGTCTCCGAAGACCTCTGTGTAGGATCTGGGTTTATCTTCCAATCCCTTTTTTAACTTGCCCGTTGATATATCGAAGGGACCCACACCATGAAAAAGAGTGGGGTTTTCTTCTGCCGGTGGATAACCCTTTCCCTTGGTGGTGAGAATGTGCACGAGAACTGGACCCTCCAGTTGAGATGCATCCCTGAGGGTTTTTATGAGAATGGGGAGATCATGGCCTCTTATAGGGCCTATGTATCTGAATTTAAGGGCCTCGAAGAGCATGCCGGGAGTAAGCAAGCCGATCAGGGAATCTTCGCTTCTCTTGATTACAGAAAGTATATTCTCTCCCAATCCGGGTATGGAATTCAGGAAATTCTCGAGACTTTTTTTAAGGTTAACGAAGCGCGGCTCCGATATTTTTCGGCTTATATATGATGACATGGCCCCCACGTTTTTGGATATGGACATCTCATTGTCGTTAAGCACTACTATGAGATCCTTATCCGTGTGTCCCGCCTGATTTAGCCCCTCAAAGGCCATGCCGGCGGTCATTGATCCGTCGCCGATTACCGCTATTACCTTGCTTTTGTCTCCCTTGATGGATTTGGCGGTGCTCATGCCCAGCCCCGCTGATATGGAGGTGCCGGAGTGACCGGTGTTAAAGGCATCATACGGACTCTCCTCCATCTTCGGAAACCCGCTAATTCCCTTGTATTTTCTTAAAGTATGGAATGTTTCTTTCCTGCCGGTGAGTATCTTATGGGCGTAGGACTGATGCCCGACATCCCAGATGATTTTGTCCCCGGGGGGTTCAAATACATAGTGGAGGACAATGGATAATTCCACCACTCCCAGGCTGGGTGCAAGATGTCCACCGTTTACGGAAATAGTTTCTATAATAAGGTTCCTTATTTCCGCGGCGAGCTTTTGCAGTTCCGCCGGCTGTAGTCCCTTCAGGTCGGATGGATCATTGATTCGGTCGAGAACACGGGCTGTTTTTTGATTGTTCCTTTCTTGAAATTCCACTCCGCACCTTCCTATAAATTCCTAAAAACAATATAACGGGCCAATTCCCTCAAGGGATCCGCCTTTTTATCCAGGCCATTTATGGATTCAATGGCATCCTCCACCAGATTTCTGCTTATGGCCTTTGATTCCTTCAAGCCGAACACGGAGGGATATGTAACCTTCCCCTTGGCCTGGTCACTGCCTGTTCCCTTTCCCATAAAATGCCTTTCACCTTCTATATTGAGTATATCGTCCGTAATTTGAAATGCCAAACCTATTTGACGACCGTAGGTATTTATGGAATCCACCTGTGCCTCATTACCCCCGGCAAGGATAGCGCCAGACACCACGGAAGCAGCTATTAGGACACCGGTTTTATGCCTGTGTATAAACTCAACCGTCTCAGGGTCAGCTTCCCTTTCCTCATATTTAATATCAACCGACTGCCCTCCGACCATTCCCTTGTACCCTGCTGCAGAGGCAATGAGTTTGATTGCCCTCATCGTCTTTTTTTGCCCCCCCTGAATTTTGTCTCCGGATTCAGCCATAAGGTCGAAAGCCATGGTCAGTAAGCCGTCACCCGCCAGCAGGGCCGTCGCTTCCCCGAAGACTTTATGATTTGTGGGTCTGCCCCTTCTGAAATCATCGTTATCCATTGAGGGAAGATCATCATGGATAAGGGAATAGGAATGAATGAGTTCTATGGCACATGCCACGGGCAAGACATCATTCGCCGCCCCCCCCACGGATTCGGCACCTCCAATGCAAAGGATGGGCCTCAGCCTTTTGCCCCCTGCAAATACAGTATAATTCATAGCGCTTACAACGTCTCCAGCAAGGCCCGAGGGTTTGGGCATATAATGCTTTAATGTGCTTTCAACCAGTTTTTTTCTATCAGAAAGGTAGTCATCAATCTTGATCTTTTTGTTCACCTTCCGTCTCTTTTGGTTCGAAGGGTTCCGTTTTGATTCCACCCCCCTCTTTTATAAGAAGAGAAACCCGCTTTTCCGCCTCTTCCAGTTTGTTGAAACAGTATCTTGACAGGGATACTCCCTGTTCAAATACCTTAAGGGATTCCTCAAGGGAAAGATCCCCGCTTTCCAGGCGCTTTACAATATCTTCCAACTCCTTCACGGCATCTTCGAATTTTTTCTCTTCCATTATCTAATCAGTTCCCCGCTTTTATCTATTAAGCCTATAGGGCTGACCCTTTCCCCGTTCAGCCTTATGCCGAAATGAAGATGGGCCCCGGTTGATCTTCCCGTGGACCCGCACAGTCCTATTACATCACCTTTTTCCACTAATTGATCCGGTTTAACGAGTACCTTGCTGAGGTGGAAATACATGCTCTGGATTCCGCCCCCATGGTCTATAAATACACTCCGGCCGCTGAAAAAATGGTCTGCCACCATTACGGCCTTGCCCCTGTTCACGGCCTTTACAGGATCACCATCCGCTGCCTTGAAGTCAGTACCGGAATGGGGCGATCTCTCTATACCGTTTATTATTGTTATGCAGCCAAAGGGGCTTACAACTATGCCCGGTACCGGCCTTATCCATTTTCCGCTCCAAAGCGGAGAATCAAAAGGACCGGTGAAAAGGCGCTTAACCTTTTTGGATTCTTTTTTGACCCTTTCCAGTGTTTCGTCATCAAGGGCCTCCATTTTTTTTGGGACGGTAAATCGCCTTACACCGTGGTCAGAGGGAACGACCTCCACTAAAAAAAGATAAACATTTTTATCACCCGCCTTGATTTGGATTTTATACGTTCCGGGCCTGACAGTCAAATCCGCACCCAAAAAACCCGCCCAGTCGCCATTTTTACCACGGTTGACCAGGAAAATTTTCTTGCCCCTCCATCTAACCTGGGGCCTGAACCCATTGTTTTTTATGGTCAAGAGGCTGACTTCTCCCTGGCCTATATCAGGGGGTTCCAATGTGATTTCGGGCATGGATGAGGAAAACACCTCAGCAGCGAAAAAGACGAGTAAACACAATACAGCCGGTATTATAAGGGCGAGATTTCTAATTGATACGGGACTATTTTCCATCATTGGCACTTTTCACCAGGCAGTTTATATTGCCATGTGCAAGCATTATATTAACGCCTGTTCCGGCCTTTACCTGTTTCGCATCTTTAACTATTTCCATATCGGGCAATCTTCTGGCTATACTGTACCCCCTTTTTAGAATTGAAAAGGGGTTTAATGATTCCAGCCTGGCCGTCAGGTATTGAAGGGTTTTTTTCTTTTTGTCCAAATATCTCCCCATGGAATGGTAAAGCGAACGCCTTTGGAAGGCAATTTCCTTGGAATAGACACCTATATTATGTGCTGGCGTGTTACTCAAGAGCCTCTCACTGGCAATATTAAGAAGATTAAGATTGCTGTCAATCTTTGCTTTTTCCGTAAAAATAACCCGCCTATATAAATCGTCGAGCCTGAGCATGGAATCAGCAAGTCCCCGTCTGGGATCTTTAACCCTGGCTGAAAGAAAACTCGTTTTCTCGCGGAATTTATCCACAATACCATTAATGGACCTTATAAGGCCGGATGAAAAACCGTGCAGCTCCCTTAGAAGCGATTCCCGGTCAGGGATGATCATTTCGGCCCCTGCTGAGGGGGTTGGGGCCCTGAGATCAGCGGCAAGATCAGAGATCGTAAGATCCACCTCGTGACCCACCGCCGAGACAACAGGTATTGCCGAGCGCCTTATTGCCCTGGCCACCTCTTCCTGGTTAAAGGGCCAAAGGTCTTCCAGCGAACCGCCACCCCTGGTTAATACAACAACATCCACGTGGAACTCACTGTTTACAAGTTCAAGCGCATTTATGATATCACTTGCCGCCCCATCGCCCTGTACCCTGACAGGAACCACCGTAATATCCAGGTTGGGCATCCTCCAGGAGGAAACCCTTAAAAAATCCCTTACAGCCGCTCCTGTAGGTGAGGTAATCAGGGCGATCCTTGCTGGTAAAAAGGGGATGGCTTTCTTTTTCTCCTTATCAAACAGTCCTTCCAGGGCGAGTTTCTTTTTGACCTGCTCGAATGCAGCGGCCAGCGCTCCCACGCCCAATGGTTCCAGGTAGTCCAGGATTAACTGATATTCTCCTCTTGGCTCGTAAACGCTTAAACGCCCCCTGACAATCACGTTCATCCCGTCCTCGGGAAGAAATTTAAGATAATGGGCTTGCATTCTAAACATAACGGCCCTTATTTGGGCTTGTTCATCCTTGAGACTCATATAATAATGGCCGGAAGAGGGGCGAGCAAAATTAGAAATTTCTCCCTCCACCCAGGCGTATTCGAATTCTTCTTCAAGAAGTGACTTTATCTCTTCGGTGAGCTCGCTCACAGTAAATATTTTTGGGGGCTTAATTGGTAAATCCATGAGAGTTGTTAAAATTCAAGGTTTTTGGGTGTTCTTGGAAAGGGGATTGCGTCCCTGATATTGCCAAGCCCGGTAATAAATTGTATAAGGCGTTCAAAACCGAGACCGAAACCGGAGTGGGCAACAGATCCGTATCTTCTGATATCCAGATACCACCAGTAATCCCCAGGATCAAGCCCGGTTTCTTTAATTCTTTTCAGCAGTATATCATAATCGTCTTCCCGCTGACTTCCTCCGATGATCTCTCCGATGCCCGGAAAAAGTACATCCATGGCCCTTACAGTTTTGTTATCCTGGTTTATCTTCATATAAAATGGTTTTATATCCTTTGGATAATCGGTAACTACTACAGGACTTTTAAATACCTCCTCGCAAAGATATCTTTCGTGCTCCGACTGTATGTCGCTGCCCCATCCCGGAGAAAATTCAAAGGCCTTTTTTGTATTGGAGAGTATTTCAATTGCCTCCGTGTACGTAATGTGCTTGAAGGTGCTGTTGATGATATTGCTTGCTTTAGAAATTAAATCCTTTTGGATAAACTGATCAAAAAATTCCATGTCCTCTTTGCAGTGATTAAGGCAATATTCCAGAATGTTTTTGATGAATTCCTCCGCCAGGTTTATGTCTTTCTCCAGATCGCAAAAGGCCATTTCAGGTTCTATCATCCAGAATTCCGCCAGGTGTCTGTAGGTATTTGAATTTTCTGCCCTGAAGGTGGGGCCGAATGTGTAGACGTTTCCGAGGGCCAGGGCATAAACCTCGGCTTCAAGCTGTCCGCTTACTGTCAGGTTGGCGGGCTTGCCGAAAAAATCCTCCCTGAAGTCGAATCCCTTATCCGTGAATTCTTGAAGGTCGAAGGCGGTAATTCTAAACATGTCTCCTGCACCCTCACAATTACTGCCGGTGATGATAGGTGTATGAAGGTAGATAAACCCTTTTTTCTGAAAAAAAGCGTGGATGGCGAAACTCATGGCGCTTCTGACCCTGGCTACCGCGCCGAAGGTATTTGTCCTGGGCCTTAGATGAGCAATGGTCCTGAGGTATTCAAAGGAATGTCTCTTTTTTTGCAACGGATAGGTCTCAGGATCCGCCCAGCCGAGCACCTCTATTTCAGAGGCCTGTACCTCCACATCTTGCTCTTTTCCGGCCGATTCCACCAGAGTGCCTTTTACCGTTATGGAACAGCCTGTAGTTAAATTCAATATCTCCTCTCGATAATTGGGCAGGCCTTTGTCGGCCACGATCTGTATATTCTTTATGGTGGAACCGTCGTTTAAATGGATAAAGGAGAAACCTGCCTTTGAGTCCCTTCTGGTTTTTACCCATCCGGATAGAAATACCTCTGAGCCGATGGCGTTGGACTTAAGCTTAAGTATATCGGCAATTATTTTTCTTTTCATAATCTTTAGAACTCGATTGCCCCAATAGAAGATTCTTGGAACACCTTATATCTGATTTAATTCTAAAACCCTTGTGATCAAAGCTTGGCTTACAATTTTTTTTCAAATTCCCGCATAAAGGAAGCCAGAACCTTTACGCTTTCAAGGGAAACAGCATTATATATGGAAGCCCGGCACCCGCCTACAGAACGGTGACCTTTGAGACCCATTAAATCGTTTTTTTCGGCCTCGTCCAAAAATTTCTTTTCCAGTGCCTCATCCTTCAGTCGGAAGGTGATGTTCATAACAGAACGGCTTTCCCTTTCAGCGGTCCCATAGTAGAGGTCGCTGTTATCTATAGCATCGTAAATAATAGAGGCCTTTTTCCGGTTGATCTTTTCCATCTCCCTTACTCCGCCGATATCTTCTTCCAGCCATTTAAGCACCAGTCCCATGGCGTATATGGCAAAAGTTGGGGGTGTATTAAACAGGGAATTGTTATCCTTTATTGTGGTATATTTCAGCATGGTGGGAAGGTTATCCGGTACCCTTTTAAGCACGTCGTCTCTGATTATTACCAGGGCTATACCCGGGGGGCCTAAATTTTTCTGGGCCCCCGCGTAAATGAGCCCGAAGGGCCTTGGATCAAAAGGCCGGCTCATTATATCGGAGGACATGTCTGAAATAAGGGGGATTCCCTTGGAATCCGGAAATTCCCCCCATTGAGTTCCCTTTATGGTGTTATTGGAAGTAACATGTAAATAGGAGGCGTTTCCATCGAACTTGAGTCCGCTGGGGATATAAGAAAAATTTTTGTCCTCCGAGGATGCCACAACCCTTACATCTTTTCCCTGAATACGGGCCTCCTTTATTGCCTTAGTTGACCATGAACCGGTATTGATGTAATCCACAGGCTTATCCGGTAAGGCAAGGTTCATGGGAATCATGCAGAATTGCAGGCTTGCGCCCCCCTGGATAAAAAGCACATGGTGATCAGTGGTAAAACCTAAGAGCCGAGACACTCTGGATCTTGTATCATTTAAAATCTCTTGAAATAGATTCGAGCGATGGCTTATCTCGGTTATCGACATGCCGGATTCCCGGAAATTCAGAAAATTATCCCTTATCTCTTTTAAGACCGGAAGCGGAAGCGCCGCGGGACCCGGGTTAAAGTTGTGAACCCTTTTTTCCATTGCCGTATTACCTCCTCGTCATTACATATTAATATCTAAAGTTTCGCAGTTGATAAATTAACAGGTTTAATAATACTATCTTCAATCAT